>NZ_JBICKE010000023.1:0-67057 GCF_043103865.1 Pseudomonas sp. yb_5 | reverse complement strand
CAATTTCCACCCGCCGTTCACCGTTGCGGCCGCCACCGTATTCGCGGGTAAACCCGCTCCTACCGGTGTTTGTGCTACTGGCTGGATATTGCGCCAGGCAGGTGATCGCAAGGCAACCAGCCTGGCTCAAGACATGCGCTGTAGATGCAGCGTATGCCTGTCAGGCGCGGTGCTCATGCATGCGCGCCAGTTGCCGTTCCAGCATTGACGGGTAGGGCTCCATCAGGCGCTCCACACAGCACGCGCCTTCGGGGCTGGCGATCGGGCGAATACGCGCACGCTGGCGAATCAGGGCATCATCGTTGATCTGCCGCTCTACCAGCAACAGGTTGCGGCTGTGCTGCGACAGCGCCAGGGCATCCTGTACCTTCTCGGCTATCAGCAGGTCAACCAGTTCCAGCCCATGCAGGTCGTTGCCCAAGACCAGGCCTAGCTGCAGTTGCAGGGTGATGCCGCTGTCGGCTACCTCGATCTGCAAGGCGTGGCCCAAGGCGCGCAACAGTTCGCCACAGCAAATGGCGTTGGTCAGGTAGTCCTCGCCACATTCGCGGCTGTGGAACAGCACCAGGGTGCTGCCGTCGTTCAGTGTGTGGGTTTCGCCGTCATAGAGCGAAGCCGCGTGCTCCAGGCAATCGCGGTAGCGCTCGGTCAGCTCGTCCAGGCGTGTACGTGGCAGGCGGCGCAGTTGCTCCTGCGAGCCCAGCTGCACGGCAAGTACGGCGCTGTACTGCGGCTCGTCGGACTCGACCTCTGCGTGCGCCTTGGGTGCAGTGTCGTCGTCCAGCAGGCCGGCGAAGGCTGCGTCGTCATCTTCGTCTTCCAGGGCGACCTTGGTGCGCGGTACGGCCTTGGGTGCCGGGGCAGCTGCGTGCAGGTCGTCGAATTGCTCGTCGTCTTCTTCCTCGGGCTCCGGCTCTGGTGGCGGAGGCGGGGCCAGGCGTGCATGCAGCTGTCGGGCGATGTCGCCGATCTCGTCCTGGCGGTCGGTGGCCGGGGTATAGGGCTGCGGGTCGCGCAGCCATACCCGCAGCTGCAGCAGTGGCAGGGTGATGAAGCGGCCTTGACGCAAGCTGAGGGCCAAGGCCAGGGCCAGCAGGATGGCGGCCAGAATGCCCATGCTCTGCAGGCTGATCAGCATCGGCTGCTGGAACTGGCTCATGTCCAGGCTGATGCGCAGTTGCCCGGCCATCACGTCCTGGAACGTGATCTTGGTCTGGTACAGGCCTTCGGCCTCGCCCAGCAGGCTGTTGCGCGGACGCTGGCCAGCTTCGGCGAGGATGCGGTTATCCACGCTGTAGATTGCCGCATGGGCCACCAGCGGGTTTTTCACCAGGTTGCCCAGTAGCACGTTGAGGCTGAGGATGTCGTTGGACACCAGCAGCTCGGTTGCCGATGTGGCAGTCTGGGTGGTCAGGCTCTGGCCCAGGGCATCGGCCTGCTCATGCATGGCCTGCTTGAACTGCAGGCCCATCACGCAGGCGTAGATCACCAGCGCCAGCGCCACCAGGAAAATGTTGGTGCAGGCGATGCGCAGTGCCAGCGGCACGCGACGTTGACTCAGGGCGCGATAGATCATCAGGAAGAAGTTGTCTGGTTTGACTGGCGTGGGCCGGTTCACAGAGCTCGGCTCTTAATGGCATGAAAGTGGGGGGAGTATAGCGAGCCGGGTTTTGTCGGCAAAGTATCGTTGGCGCCCGATGGTCATGGAAAATCGGTAGAATGCGCATTTTTCATCGAAGTCGGAGCCAGGTTGTGCGCGAAATCGTCCTGATCAACATCACCGGTGAGGACCGTCCCGGTCTCACTGCGGCTATCACCGGCGTCCTGCTGCAGGGCGGTGTGAGTGTCCTCGACATCGGCCTGGCGGTCATGCACGGCACCTTGTCGTTTGGCATCCTGGTCGACATCCCGGACAACGAAGTGGCTACCGCGCTGCTGCAAAGCGTGCAGGCAAAAGCCCACGAACTGAACCTGCAGGCCCGTTACACGCCGATTTCCGAGGCGGACTACCAGCACTGGGCCGATGGGCATGGCGAAGCGCGTCACATCGTTACCCTGCTCAGCCGCAAGATCACTCCCGAGCAGTTGCAGCGGGTGAGTGCGGTGATCAGCCAGTACGGCCTGACCATCGAGCGCATGGAGCGCCTGTCGGCCCGGGTGGCACTGGATACAGAAATCGACAAGGGCAAGGCAGCCGTCGAGATCTCCGTGCGTGGCGTGCCGAGCGATGCCCAGGCCCTGCGCGCCGACTTCTTTGCCCTGGCTGAAGAACTGAGTGTCGACATCGCCTTCCAGAAGGACGATCTGTTCCGCCGCAACCGCCGCCTGGCGGTGTTCGACATGGACTCCACGCTGATCGAGGCCGAAGTCATCGACGAATTGGCCAAGGCAGCGGGTGTGGGGGAGCAGGTGGCGGCGATCACCGAGCGCGCCATGCGCGGTGAACTGGACTTCCGCGCCAGCTTCAAAGAGCGCATGGCTCTGCTCAAGGGCCTGGATGTGGGTGTGCTGGACGAGATCGGGGCATCGCTGCGCCTGACCGAGGGTGCCGAGAACCTGTTTGCCGAGCTCAAGCGCCTGGGATACAAGACTGCGATTCTATCCGGTGGCTTTACCTACTTCGCTCGTCAGGTACAGGCGCGCCTGGGTATCGACTATGTGTTCGCCAACGAACTTGAAGTGGTCGATGGCAAGGTAACCGGCGTGGCTGTTGAGCCGATTGTCGATGCCCAGCGCAAGGCCGAACTGTTGAAGAAGCTGGCCAGTGAGGAAGGCTTGCAACTGGAGCAGACCATCGCTGTGGGCGATGGCGCCAATGATCTGCCGATGCTGTCGCTGGCCGGGTTGGGCGTGGCGTTCCGTGCCAAGCCGCTGGTGCGCCAGTCGGCCAAGCAAGCGATTTCCACCTTGGGGCTGGATGGGGTGCTGTATCTGCTGGGCCTGCGTGACCGCGACGCCCGCGGCTGATCCGTGAATCTGGGGCCGCATGCTGGCCCCAATGAAAAAGGCCCTGCATTTGCAGGGCCTTTCCATATGGATCGAATCAAGCCTGCACGGGTGCCGCCAACTGTTGCCCCATGCGCACTGCTGAGCCAGCACCCAGGCTCTCGGCCCATTTCACCTGCTCTGGCCCGAAGAGCACGATGGCAGTCGAACCCAGCTTGAAGCGGCCTAGTTCGGCACCTTTCTCCAGGTGGATCGGGGCGCGGCTGGCTTCGTCGTAACGGAAGGTCTTCAACTCACGCTTGGGCGGCGTGACCAGCCCAGCCCATACCGTTTCGATCGAGGCGACGATCATCGCACCGACCAGTACCACGGCCATTGGCCCGCGCTCTGTATCGAACAGACAGACCACGCGCTCGTTGCGGGCGAACAGTTCGGGGACATTCTCTGCGGTGGTCTGGTTGACCGAGAACAGACGGCCCGGCACGTAGACCATTTCGCGCAGGGTGCCGGCCAGCGGCATGTGCACGCGGTGGTAGTCCTTGGGCGACAGGTAGATGGTGGCAAACTCGCCGCCCATGAACGGCGCGGCCATGGCCGGGTCACCGCCCAGCAGCTCTTGCGCGCTGAAACCGTGGCCTTTGGCCTGGAAGATACGGCCGTGCTCGATCGGGCCGAGCTGGCTGACCGCACCATCGGCCGGGCACAGGATGGCGCCCGGGGTTTCGTCCAAAGGGCGGGCGCCTGGCTTCAGGGCGCGGGTGAAGAACGCATTGAAGTGCTCGTAAGCGCTCAGGTCTTCGACCAGAGCCTCGCTCATGTTGACCTGGTAGCGCTTGGCGAACCATGCGGTGAAGGCGTTCTTGAACCAGCGCACACGGCACTCGGCGATGCAGCCGGCCAGCCGCGACAGCAGGTGGTGCGGCAGCAGGTACTGGCTGATGATGAACAGACGGGATTTCATGCAGGTTCCTTAGACTTCTACAGGCGTGTCCGGATGGTTGCCCCATTCGCCCCACGAGCCGGCGTAGGCCTTGACGCGTGGGTAGCCGAGGGACTTGGCCACCAGGTAAGTGAAACCGGAGCGGCGGTGGGTCTGGCAGTGGGTGATCACTTCCTTGTCGGGGGTGATGCCCAGCTTCTCCAGGACTTCAGCGATGTCGTGGCGGATGCGCAGGTGGTCGTTGAAGTCCATGCCGGCGGTCCACTCGAAGTTGATCGCGCCGGGAATATGGCCGCCTTTGGCTGCCAGCACTTTTTCGCCGCTGAATTCCTGCGGGCCGCGCGCGTCCCAGATGACCAGATCATCGGCACCCAGGCGGCTTTGCAGGTACTCGCGGGTGGCAGTGGGTGCGCTGTCGATGTGCAGACGGACCGGGGCGTTGCCACTGGCCGGCACTTGGGTGGACAGCTTGTCTGCCGGCCAGGCCTGTATACCGCCATTGAGGTAGTGGTAGCGCTTGTGGCCGATGACATCGAGCAGCCAGATGAAGCGCCCGGCCCAGCCGCCACCTTCATCGTCGTACACCACATACACGGCGTCGGCGCGATGGCCGAGTTCGCTGAACAGCTTCTCGAGCTCGCCCAGGGCCGGCAGCAGGCCGGGCGCCGGGGGCTGGCCGAGCTGGGTGCGCTTGCCTTCGACAAAGCGCGCGCCGGGGATATGCCCGCTGACATAGCGGTTGGCGCTGCTCAGGTCGACCAGGATCAGTTGCGGCGAATCCAGGCGTGGCAGCAGGTCTGCAGCTTCGATCACCAGGGGCAGGCCGGAAAAGTCGGTCATCCACGGTCTCCAGTGTGGAAAGAGGGGCGATTGTAGCGCAAGGCTCAACCCTTGCGGTTGGTAAACACCGACAAGGCCCGCTCGATGCATTGCGCGGTCTTGCCGAAGGCTTGCACGCTGATATCGGCCATCGGCCGGCAGCCCTGGTCGGCGACCAGCAGCATCAGCACCTGGTCGTTCGCAGCCAGCGAGCGAAGTAGAACATGCTCGCTGCGAAACAAAGCGCGCAGCGGGGCAGGCATCAGCGCCGAGAACTGGCTGTGGTTTTCCGGTGTGATGCGCAGCTGCCCGGCCTGACTCAGCAGCTTTTGCAGCAGCTTGTTCTGTGATACCTGCAGGGCCAGGGCCCCAGCCTCCTTGGGCAGACCGGCAATTTGCTGCACGCGCAGGTAGTCGCTGGCCTTGTCCAGGCTAAGCAGCATGATGCGTTGCATGCCGCAGGCCAGCAGGGCTTCCTGGGCCTGGGTGGCCAGGTGCACGGCGTTGGTGAACGGGCTGGGTTGGGCCAGCAGGTGCTGGCACAGCGTGCGCCAGCGCGCCAGGTCGTCGCTGCTGGGTGGAGGCGGGGCCAGCATGTCCGGGTGAGGGCGGCGTTGGTGCCACGGCCAGATCAAAGCCTCGGCCGGGTGGAACAGGGCATGCCGGGCGTGGCGGCGGGCGCTGGCAGCCGCCTGCTGGTGCACTTGCTGCTGCACGTCTTCCAGCGTGGTTTGCAGGTACAGCGCGGTCAGCAGTTGCCAGCGCAGCAGGTGCGGGTTGTCCCAGCCGACCTGTGCCGCCAGGGCCAGGTTGTTGGCCAGCAGTACGGTATTGGCCGGCTGGTTGAACCAACGTCGCAAGCCGGGCTCGGCATCCAGGCGGTGCTGTTGGCTGAGCAGGTCTTCATCGCGGGCGATGCTCAGCACCTGGGCCAGTTGCTCGCGCTCTTCCAGCAGCAGGCGATAGCCCTGGGTGACCCACTGGGGCAGGCGCCAATACTCGGCCATGGTCTGGCACAGCGCCATGATGCGCACGCCGAACAGTTCTTCCTCGACGTGGGCGGCGTCTTCACCTTTGTGAATAACCCGCAGTTCCCAGGTGTCGAGCAGCTTGGGGTAAGCCAGTGCCAGTGGCCAGAGTGGCGACAGGAACAGCAGGCTGCCCCAGTGAATCTCTTGCCACAGCCGTGCCAGGCGGCTGGCGAACAGGCCGCTGGCCTGCTGTGCCGCATGCTGGCTGATCATCTGGAACTGGCACAGTACCGGCGGAATCTCCTCCACGGGCAGTGCCGGCAGGCGTTTGAGAAGCTGCTCGCTGCGCTCCAGGCCCAGGCGGTTGAGTGCGACTTCCAGGCTTTCGGCGGGCTCGGCGAGGCTGGCATTGGTGGGGTGATTGGCTTCGCGCATCACTGACAGCACCAGTGCCGGGCTATCCTGCATCAGTTCGGCGATATCGCGCAGCGAGCGGCGGTTATCGTGGATGGCGGCCATGACCCGGTCGTAGCTGTGCTTCGGCACGGGGATGCGAACACTCTCGAGCAGCTTTACCCAGGCCTCTAGCGTACGCGGGGCCTGAGTGGGCACCTTGGTTTCAATTGGCATTTTGACATCAGTCCGAACTGGCTTTTCGCATTGAGTGGCTATAGTCTGGCGCAGTTCTGCCGATAAGTAGAAGAAGAGTTTTAAAGCTCCCGTCTCTTCCCCTGACCACGACAGCAAGTGCTTTGAACCTATGGCTAAAATTATCGGCATCATCGTCGTATTCGCGAGCGTGCTCGGCGGCTACGTGCTCTCCCACGGCAAGATCGCAGCGCTGATCCAGCCGTTCGAAGTACTGATCATCGGCGGTGCGGCCTTCGGTGCATTCCTGCAGGCCAACCCTGGCCACATGACCATGCATGTCATCAAGAAGTCGATAAAGATGTTCGGCTCGCGCTTCAGCCATGCCTTCTACCTGGAGGTGCTGGGCCTTGTATACGAAATCCTCAACAAGAGCCGTCGCGAAGGCATGATGGCCATCGAGGCCGACATCGAGGACGCCGCTGCCAGCCCGATCTTCGCCAAGTACCCGACGGTACTGGCCGATGAGCGCATGACTGCGTTCGTCTGCGACTACCTGCGCATCATGTCCACCGGCAACATGGCCCCGCACGAGCTCGAGGGCCTGTTCGACATGGAACTGCTGAGCATGAAAGAAGAGCTGGAGCACCCGTCCCACGCGGTGACCGGCATCGCCGACGGTATGCCCGGCTTCGGTATCGTTGCGGCGGTACTGGGTATCGTGGTGACCATGGCCTCGCTGGGCGATGGCGACCAGGCGGCCATCGGCATGCACGTAGGTGCGGCGCTGGTGGGTACCTTCTTCGGTATTCTGGCGGCTTACGGTTTCTTCGGTCCTTTGGCCAAGTGCCTGGAGCACGATGCCAAGGAAGAACTGAACCTCTACGAATCGATCAAGGCTTCGCTGGTGGCCTCGGCGTCGGGCATGCCACCTTCGCTGGCGGTCGAGTTCGGGCGCAAGGTGCTGTACCCCAAGCACCGCCCAAGCTTCGCCGAACTGGAACAAGCGGTTCGCGGTCGCTGAGTCATGGAGAACAATCAGCCCATCATCGTCAAGCGCGTCAAGCGCTTTGGCGGCGGCCACCATGGTGGCGCCTGGAAAATCGCCTTTGCCGACTTCGCCACGGCGATGATGGCGTTCTTCCTGGTGCTGTGGCTGTTGTCCACGGCCACGCCTGAGCAGAAGATCGCCATTGCCGGCTACTTCCAGGACCCAATCGGTTTTTCCGAGAGTGGCACGCCTTATGTCATCGACCTGGGTGGTTCACCGGAAATGGCGCCGGACAAAACCATCAATCCGGAAGTGAAGACCGAGCCGACGCAGCAGTCCCCCACTCAGCTGAGCAAGGACCAGGTCGAGACCATGGCCGAGCAGGTCGAGCGCGAGCGTCTGGAGCTATTGCTGCAGGAACTGCAGAACAAGGTGGAAGAGAACCCGCAGCTGCAGAAGTTCAAGGACCAGATCCTGTTTGAGATTACCCAGGATGGCCTGCGTATCCAGATCATGGATGCCGAGAACCGGCCGATGTTCGACATCGGTAGCGCGCGCCTGCAGCCCTACTTCGAAGATATCCTGCTGGCCATGGCCGACACCATCAAGGCGGTGCCGAACAAGATCAGCATCAGCGGCCACACCGATGCCAAGCAGTATGCTGGCACGGGCGAGTACGGTAACTGGGAGCTGTCGGCCAACCGCGCCAACGCCGCGCGTCGTGCACTGGTGGCCGGTGGTTACCCGGACAGCCAGGTGGCGCGGGTGGTGGGTTACGCCTCGTCATCGCTGTTCGACCGCGAGGACCCGTTCAACCCGGTCAATCGCCGCATCGACATCATCGTGCTGACCAAGAAAGCCCAGCGCAACATCGAGGGTGAGCAGGGTGCGCCGCAAACACCGCCAACTGCTCCTGCAGCGCCAGCCAGTGGTGCTGCGCCAGGGGCTTCGGCGCCGGCTGCCCCAGGGGCAACTGAACAGACACCGATGCAACCGCGTGAGCTGCGCCAGAAGCTGAACATCTTTGAAGAGGGCACGCTGAAGATGGATGACGCCAAGGAGCAGTAAGCGGCCTTTTGGTGTGGGCAACTGTGCTACCCAGCACTTGAACGCTGGCGCGATCACTGCAGGAGCGGGTTTACCCGCGAAGCCTCCAGCGCGGTGAATGGCACCGGCGTTGCCGGTGTTCGCGGCTAAAGCCGCTCCTACATACGCATCGGTGATTGGGCGCAGGCCGTCGTAGGAGCGGGTTCACCCGCGAAAGGGCCGGACCTGCTGGCCAATTTCCACCCGCCGTTCACCGTTGCAGTCGCCACCTTATTCGCGGGTAAACCCGCTCCTACAAGGGATTGCGGCAACTTTCAATTCGAGCGTTTCAGTAGCTGTCTTCTGCCAGGCTGGCGATGATCGAGCGATAGCTGTTCATGCGTTGCGGCTTGATACGCCCCTCTTCCAGTGCCTTGAGCAGCGCGCAGCCCGGTTCGCGGTCATGCTTGCAGTCGCGGAAGCGGCAGGTGCCGAACAGGTCGCGGAACTCGATGAAGCCGTCTTCCACGTCGTCGCGGCTGACATGGCCAAGGCCGAACTCGCGAATGCCCGGCGAGTCGATCAGGTCGCCGCCGTTGGGGAAGTGGTACAGCCGGGCCGTGGTGGTGGTGTGGGTACCCTGGCCAGACCATTCCGACAGGTCGCCGACGCGGGTGCCGGCGTCCGGCAGCAGGCTGTTGACCAGCGACGACTTACCTACCCCTGACTGGCCGACGAACACACTGATGTGGCCGTCGAGTAGCTGCTGCAGGCGCTGCATGCCGTCGCCCTGGTGTGCCGATACTTCCAGCAGCGGGTAACCCAGTTCGCGGTAGACCTCCAGCAACGCATGCAGGCCGGGGCCGTTCTCGTCGTTGATCAGGTCGGCCTTGTTCAGCAGCAGCAGCGGCCGCAGGCCGGCGTGTTCGGCCGCTACCAGATAGCGGTCGATCAGGTTCGGGTGTGGTTCCGGCGCCGGGGCGAACACGATCACGATCAGGTCGACGTTGGCAGCTACGGGCTTGAGCTGGCCATGGTTGTTCGGCCGGCACAGCTCGGTGCTGCGCGGCATCTGCGCCACGATCACGCCAATGCCCTGATTGCCCGCACGCCATACCACGCGGTCGCCGGTGACCAGTGCTGGCAGGTTGGCACGCAAGTGACAGCGGAACACCTGGCCCGCGGTTTCGCCGTCCTGGGCTTCCACTTCTACCTGTACGCCGAAGTGTGCGATCACCAGGCCAAGCTGCTCCGGCCCCAGGTCACCACCCTCCAGTTCCTGCAGTGCATGCTGCTCGCGTTTGGCCGCGCGAGCGGCGCGCTCACCCTGGATTTTTTCGATCCGCCAGTTCTGGCGGCGATTGAGCTGGCGTTTGGCCATGAAGGTACCGTAAGAGAGGCCCGGCGTGGGCATTGAAAACGGCAGGCAGTTTAGCACGCCAGCCGCTGGACTATTCCGCCCAGCTTTATGCCGTGAATGGGCGTGCCTTGGCCACTAGGCTAATATGACCGCCTATATGAGGAGCCCCTGCATGCAAAACCCACAGAACCTGATCTGGATCGACCTGGAAATGACCGGCCTGGATCCGGACAGCGACGTTATCATCGAAATGGCCACCATCGTCACCGACAGCGAGCTGAACACCTTGGCCGAAGGGCCGGTAATCGCCATCCACCACAGTGACGAAGTGCTGGCGCGCATGGACGAGTGGAATACCCGCACCCATGGTGCTTCGGGGCTGACCCAGCGCGTGCGCGAGAGCAAGGTCAGCATGGCCGAAGCCGAGGCGCAGACCATCGCCTTCCTCGAGCAGTGGGTGCCTAAAGGCAAGTCGCCGATCTGCGGCAACAGCATCTGCCAGGATCGTCGTTTCCTCTACCGCCACATGCGCAACCTGGAAAACTACTTCCACTACCGCAACCTGGATGTCTCCACCCTCAAGGAATTGGCCGCGCGCTGGGCGCCGAACGTGCGTGACAGCTTCAAGAAGGGCAATACCCACCTGGCGCTGGACGATATCCGCGAATCGATCGCCGAACTGCGTCACTATCGCGAGCACTTCATCAAGCTGTGAGTCGAAACGGCGCAGATATTGTATCTGTGCCCCCTTTTGGTGCCCTGGGCAACTGGTTAGACTGCGCGCCTTTCCTGCACGGACCCGCACCATGTTGTTGATGCTCTACCTCATCGCCATTACCGCCGAAGCCATGACTGGCGCGCTGTCTGCCGGGCGTCGCGGCATGGACTGGTTTGGCGTGGTACTGATCGCCTGCGTCACTGCGCTTGGGGGCGGCTCGGTGCGTGATGTGCTGCTCGGGCACTACCCGCTGACCTGGGTGAAGCACCCGGAGTACCTGGTGCTGACCAGTTTTGCGGCGCTGCTGACCATTTTCATCGCGCCAATGATGCGCCGCCTTCGCTCGCTGTTCCTGGTGCTCGATGCCCTGGGGCTGGTGGCATTTACCCTGATTGGCTGCATGACGGCGCTGGAGATGGGGCAGGGCATGCTGGTGGCGTCGATCAGCGGGGTGATCACCGGGGTGTTTGGCGGGATCCTGCGGGATATCTTCTGCAACGATATCCCGCTGGTGTTCCGCCGAGAGCTGTATGCCAGCGTGTCATTTGCGGCGGCCTGGTTCTATCTGGGTTGCGTGTATTTCAAGGTGCCGGCGGAGCAGGCGATGTTGCTGACACTGTTTGGCGGTTTCCTGGTGCGCCTGTTGGCGATTCGCTTCCACTGGGAAATGCCCAAGTTCCACTACAACGACCAGCAATAGGCTGATGCAGCCCTGTAGGAGCGGGTTTACCCGCGAAAGGGCCGGGCCTGTCGGCCAATTTCTACCAGGCGTTCAATTTTGCCACTGCCACAGCATTCGCGGGTGAACCCGCTCCTACAAAGATTGTGTGGCTAGGAAATGTCGTGTCGGGCCAGCGCCCATTCCACATGCTCGCGCACCAGATCCGATTCATCGTCGCGCCGGGCCTTCAGCGCCTCGATCACCGGAATCGTCGACGGCGCATTGCCCAAACCTACCGCCAGGTTGCGCAAAAAACGCTCGTACCCGGCCCGCCGCAACGGCCCGCCTTCGGTCTTGCGCAGGAAGGTGCGTTCATCCCACAGGAACATCGCTGCCAGATCGGTATTTTCCAGCCCGTGCCGTGGCTGGAAATCCTGCTCCTGGCTGTGCTTGGCAAAGCGGTTCCACGGGCAGACGATCTGGCAGTCGTCGCAACCGAACACCCGGTTGCCCATCTTTGCGCGCAACTCGACAGGGATCGCGCCTCTCAGCTCGATGGTCAGGTACGAGATGCAGCGCCGGGCATCCAGCACATAAGGCCCGACGAACGCCTGTGTCGGGCAGATGTCCAGGCAGGCCTGGCAACGCCCGCAGTGTTCGCTGGTGGTGGCTTCGTCCACCGGCAGCGGCAGGTCGACGAACAGTTCGGCAAGGAAGAAATAGCTACCTGCCTTGCGGTTGAGCAACAGCGTGTTCTTGCCGATCCAGCCCAGCCCGGCCTGTTCGGCCAGGGCTTTTTCCAGTACCGGGGCGCTGTCTACAAAGGCGCGGTAGCCGAACGGGCCGATGGCTTCCTGGATGCGGTCGGCAAGAAACTGAACGCGCTTGCGCACCAGCTTGTGGTAGTCCCGGCCAAGCGCATAGCGCGACACGTAGGCCTTCTCCGGCTGGGCCAGGCGCTGTGCCATCTGCGTGTCGCCGGGCAGGTAGTCCATGCGTAGCGAGACCACGCGTACCGTGCCGGGGATCAGTTGGTCCGGGTGTGACCTTTTGCTGCCGTGGGCGCCCAGGTATTCCATTTCACCCTGATAGCCGGCGTCGAGCCAACGCTGCAGGTGGTGTTCGTGTTCGCCAAGGTCGACCCCGGCGATGCCGACATGGGCAAAACCGAGTTCCTGGCCCCACATCTTGATCGATTGGGCCAGTTGGGCGAGGTCAGGTGTGGAGGCAGGCATGGATGGGCAAGGCAATACGGGCTCAGGTGCGTATAATTCTGCCAGACATTGGAGCCTTTGACCCCATGCCGCAGACCAAACACCCCAGTAATGCCCCTCAATTGCTCAGCAGCGTGACGGTTGCCCGCCTGCCGGCACGGCATGCGCATGCCCACAAGGGCGACTTTGGCCATGTACTGGTGGTCGGTGGCGACCTTGGTACCGGAGGCGCTGTATTGCTCAGCGCTGAAGCCGCCCTGCGTTGCGGCGCCGGGCTGGTCAGCGTGGCAACCCGGCCCGAGCACGTGTCGGCCAGCCTGGCGCGCCTGCCCGAGGTCATGTGCCTGGGGGCCCGTTCGGCCAACCAGCTGATGGGCGTGCTGGAGCGCGCCTCGGTGTTGGTGGTCGGGCCCGGCCTGGGGCAGGCGGCGTGGGGCTGCAGCCTGTTGTCGGCGGTGGCCAACGCCGAGCGGCCGCAAGTGTGGGATGCCGATGCCTTGAATTTGCTGGCGCGCACCCCGCTGGCCCTGCCCAGTGGCAGCATCCTTACCCCGCACCCGGGGGAGGCGGCACGGCTGCTGGGCATTTCCACCGAGGCGGTGCAGGCAGACCGCCCTGGCGCCGCACGCAAGCTGGCGCGCCGTTATAACAGCGTCTGTGTACTCAAAGGTGCTGGCACATTGGTGGCAGCTCCGAGCGGGCAACTGGCGGTGTGCGAGCGCGGGCACCCGGCGATGGCCGGCGCCGGTCTGGGCGATGTGCTGACTGGCGTGTTGGCGGCACTGGTGGCCCAAGGCCTGGATGCCTGGGGTGCGGGCTGTCTGGGGGTATGGTTGCACGCCTGTGCCGGCGAGCGCCTTGGGATAAAAGGTAGAGGCCTGGCGGCCAGTGATCTGGCGCCGGTCATTCGTGAGTTGTTGGAGGAGCATTCTGCGTGTCTGGCTTAAATTTGTTTCTGGCCGATGAAGAGGCCACGGTCAAATTCGGTGCAGCACTGGCCGAAGTGACCGGTGGTCGCGGTGTTATTTTCCTTGAAGGCGACCTGGGTGCGGGTAAAACTACCCTGTCGCGTGGCCTGATCCGCGGTCTGGGCCATACTGGTGCTGTGAAAAGCCCGACGTTCACCGTGGTCGAACCCTATGAAATCGGCGAGGTCCGAGCCTTTCACTTCGACCTGTATCGCCTGGTCGACCCGGAGGAGCTTGAGTTCATGGGTATTCGTGACTATTTCGAAGGCGACCCGCTGTGCTTGTTCGAATGGCCACAAAAGGGTGCGGGCGTTTTGCCAAAGCCTGACCTGACCATTACCATAAGCCCCCAAGCGAGTGGACGCTCGCTGAACCTTTCGCCGCAGGGGGCTCGCGGCGAGGCCTGGTGCGTGGCACTGGCCGAACACTATAAACAGTAAGTGGGGTAGGTATGCGCATACGCGCACTGGTCGCCATCGTTGGGCTGCTGCTGACAACGGTGACCGTTGAGGCTCTGGCCGTCACTCAAGTCAAGAGCATGCGCCTGTGGCGCGCACCGGACAACACGCGGCTGGTTTTCGACCTGTCTGGCCCCGTGCAGCACAGTGTCTTCACCCTGAGCGCGCCCGATCGCCTGGTCATCGACATCAATGGCGCAACACTGGCCGCGCCACTGAATGTGGCCACCTCCAACACGCCGATAAGCAATGTGCGTTCGGCCCAGCGTACGCCAACCGACCTTCGGGTTGTGGTCGATCTGAAAAAGTCGGTAACCCCGAAAAGCTTCACCCTGGCGCCCAATGCACAGTACGGCAACCGCTTGGTGGTCGACCTTTATGACCAGGAAGCTGACGCTATCGCGGCCAGCGCGCCGCCGCCTGCACGGGCCCCGGTGCAAACGCCTGCGACCACGCCGGCGGTGCCAGTGACGCCGGCCCAGCCGGCGATCAAGCTGCCACCGGTACCCAGTGGCAAGCGTGACATCGTGGTTGCCATCGATGCCGGGCATGGCGGCGAAGACCCTGGCGCTTCCGGCTCGCGTGGCCAGCACGAAAAAGACATCGTGTTGCAGATCGCCAAAGAACTGCAGCGTCAGATCAACAGCGAAAAAGGTTTCCGCGCAGAGCTGACCCGCACCGGTGATTACTTCATCCCACTGCGCAAGCGTACCGAAATTGCCCGCAAGAAAGGCGCCGACCTGTTCATTTCGATTCACGCCGACGCGGCTCCGTCGCGTGCGGCCTTTGGCGCTTCGGTGTTCGCCCTGTCCGATCGTGGCGCCACCTCCGAGACTGCGCGCTGGCTGGCCGACACGGAAAACCGTTCCGACCTGATCGGTGGTGCGGGTAATGTCAGCCTCGACGACAAGGACCGCATGCTCGCTGGCGTGCTGCTTGATCTGTCGATGACAGCTACGCTCAGCTCCAGCCTCAACGTGGGGCAGAAGGTATTGGGCAACATGGGGCGCGTCACCTCGTTGCACAAGCAGCGCGTGGAGCAGGCCGGCTTCATGGTGCTGAAGTCACCGGATATTCCGTCGATTCTCGTTGAAACCGGGTTCATCTCGAACAACAACGAAGCAGCCAAGCTGGCCTCGCCCAGCCACCAGCAGGCACTGGCCCGCTCGATCCGCACCGGGGTGCGCCAGTACTTCCAGCAGAACCCGCCACCTGGCACCTATATCGCCTGGCTGCGTGACACCGGCAAGATTGCCGCCGGCCCGCGTGAACACACCGTGCGCCCTGGCGAAACCCTGGCGATGCTCGCCGTGCGTTACCAGGTCAGTGTGGCCAGCCTGCGCAGCACCAACAGGCTGAAGACCGATGAACTGAAGGTTGGCCAGCGCCTCGATGTGCCCGCCACAACCTTGGCCGCGCAATAATGAGTGGCGGTTCACGAATTCAGCTGCTCAGCCCGCGGCTGGCCAACCAGATTGCTGCCGGCGAGGTTGTAGAACGGCCGGCATCCGTAGCCAAGGAACTGCTGGAAAACAGCCTGGACTCCGGTGCCCGGCGCATCGATGTCGAAGTAGAGCAGGGCGGCGTCAAGCTGCTGAAGGTGCGGGACGACGGCAGCGGCATTTCTGCCGACGACCTGCCGCTGGCGCTCGCCCGACACGCCACCAGCAAGATCCGCGAGCTGGAAGACCTTGAAGGGGTATTGAGCCTGGGCTTCCGTGGCGAGGCTTTGGCCTCGATCAGTTCGGTGGCGCGCCTGACCCTGACCTCGCGTACTGCCAGTGCCAGCGAGGCATGGCAAGTTGAAACCGAAGGCCGAGACATGACGCCGCGGGTGCAGCCGGCGGCGCACCCGGTCGGTACCTCTGTGGAAGTGCGCGACCTGTTCTTCAATACCCCGGCCCGGCGCAAGTTCCTCAAGGCCGAGAAAACCGAATTCGATCACTTGCAGGAAGTGATCCGCCGGCTGGCACTGGCCCGTTTCGATGTCGGCTTCCACCTGCGCCACAACGGCAAGAGCATCCTCAGCCTGCATGAGGCCCACGACGAAGTCGCCCGTGCGCGGCGGGTAGGTGCCATCTGTGGCCCGGGGTTCATGGAGCAGGCGCTGCCGATCGACGTCGAGCGCAACGGCCTGCGCCTTTGGGGCTGGGTCGGTTTGCCCACGTTCTCGCGCAGCCAGGCAGACCTGCAGTACTTCTTCGTCAATGGCCGGGCAGTGCGCGACAAACTGGTCGCCCATGCCGTGCGTCAGGCCTACCGGGACGTGCTGTTCAACGGCCGCCACCCCACTTTCGTGCTGTTCCTGGAGCTGGAGCCCAACGGCGTCGATGTGAACGTGCACCCTACCAAGCATGAAGTGCGATTCCGTGAAGGGCGCTCGGTGCATGACTTCCTGTATGGCACCTTGCACCGTGCCTTGGCCGACGTACGCCCGGAAGATCAGCTGGCCGCACCTGCTGCCGTGCCTGAGCTGGTGCGCCCGACTGGTCAGCAGGCCGGTGAGTTCGGGCCCCAGGGTGAAATGCGCCTGGCCTCGCCGGTGCTTGAACAGCCTCGAGCCCCACAGCAGCCATTTTCCAATGGTGGCAGTGGCGCCGGTTACCAGTATCAGTACACCCCACGCCCCTCGCAGCCGCTGCCGGCCGCAGAGGCACAGGCGGTGTATCGTGAGTTCTACAAGCCGCTGGAAACCGGTGCAGCGCCTGCGACGGCCCTGCCCGAAAGCCAGGGCGACATTCCCCCGCTAGGCTACGCGCTGGCGCAGCTCAAGGGCATCTACATCCTGGCCGAGAACGCCGTTGGCCTGGTGCTGGTGGACATGCACGCCGCCCACGAGCGGATAATGTACGAGCGCCTCAAGGTGGCCATGGCCAGCGAGGGCCTGAGCGGCCAGCCGCTGCTGGTGCCGGAAACCCTGGCCCTGAGCCAGCGTGAGGCCGACTGTGCCGAAGAGCATGCACAGTGGTTCCAGCGGCTGGGCTTCGAATTGCAGCGCCTGGGCCCCGAAACTTTGGCGATTCGCCAGATCCCGGCCTTGCTCAAGCAGGCCGAAGCCAACCGCCTGGTGCAGGACGTGCTTGCCGACCTTATGGAATACGGCACCAGTGATCGCATTCAGGCGCACCTCAACGAACTGCTCGGCACCATGGCCTGTCACGGTGCCGTACGCGCCAACCGGCGCCTGGCAATTCCCGAGATGAACGCCCTGCTGCGCGACATGGAAAACACCGAGCGCAGCGGCCAGTGCAATCATGGCCGTCCTACCTGGACCCAGATGGGCCTGGACGATCTGGACAAACTTTTCCTGCGCGGTCGATGAAATGAGCGGCAAGCCCCCTGCAATATTCCTGATGGGTCCGACGGCGGCCGGCAAGACCGACCTTGCCATCGAACTGACCACAGTGCTGCCGTGTGAGCTGATTAGCGTCGATTCGGCACTTGTCTACCGTGGCATGGATATCGGTTCGGCCAAGCCGTCGAAAGAAATACTTGCCGCCCACCCGCACCGGCTGATCGACATTCGCGACCCGGCCGAGAGCTATTCGGCCGCGCAGTTCCGTACCGACGCCCTGGAGGCCATGGCCGAGATCACCGCGCGCGGCAAGATCCCGCTGCTGGTTGGCGGCACCATGCTCTATTACAAGGCGTTGATCGATGGCTTGGCCGACATGCCAGCGGCCGATGCGGCGGTGCGCGCCGAGCTGGAGGCACAGGCTGAAGCCCTGGGCCTGGCCGAGCTGCACCGCCAGTTGGCCGAAGTTGATCCGGAGTCCGCGGCGCGTATCCACCCCAATGACCCGCAGCGGTTGATCCGGGCGTTGGAGGTATACCGGGTGAGCGGCGAGAGCATGACAGTTCATCGTCGGCGTCAATTCGCGGAAAGTCGCGGCGCAGACGCAGGCGCTGGCGGACATTTGCCCTATACTGTCGCCAGTTTGGCGATTGCTCCTACAGATCGTCACATTTTGCATCAGCGAATTGCGTTACGATTTTCGCAGATGCTGGAACAGGGCTTCGTTGACGAGGTCCGATCGCTGCGAGCCAGAAGTGACTTGCACGCCGGGCTGCCGTCTATACGGGCAGTGGGTTATCGGCAAGTGTGGGATTACCTGGATGGCAAGCTGACTGAGAATGAGATGCGTGAACGCGGTATCATTGCTACCCGGCAGCTGGCCAAGCGGCAGTTCACCTGGTTGCGTGGCTGGCCTGAAGTGCACTGGCTTGACAGCCTGGCCTGCGACAATCTGTCCCGCACCTTGAAATACCTTGGGGCCATCTCCATATTGAGCTGAGTCCCTGCTGATTGCCGTCTATTCTTGCGAAGGGGCGGCCTAATTTATCGATTTTATTGATTTTCTATTATTTATCCTTACAGGAGTGCGGCATATGTCAAAAGGGCATTCGCTACAAGACCCTTACTTGAACACCTTGAGAAAAGAAAAGGTCCCGGTATCCATTTATCTGGTCAACGGTATCAAACTGCAGGGCTCGATCGAGTCGTTCGACCAGTTCGTGGTATTGCTGAAGAACACCGTCAGCCAGATGGTCTACAAGCACGCCATCTCGACCGTAGTTCCGGCCCGTCCGGTCCGCCTGCCAAGCCCGACCGACAGCGAGCACGGCGACAGCGAGCCAGGCAACGCCTGATAGGAGCCTGCATTGTTCTTTGAGCGCCACGGTGGTGGTGAGCGGGCGTTGCTCGTTCACTTGGAAGGTCAGAACCCTGAGGCGCGCGAAGACCCGCAGGAGTTTCAGGAGTTGGCATTGTCGGCCGGGGCCGACATCGTCTCGCTGGTCACGGTGACAAGGCATCAGCCTTCCGCCAAATACCTGATTGGCAGTGGCAAGGTCGAAGAGTTGCACGACCTGGTCCATGCCGAACAGGTAGATCTGGTGATTTTCAATCACACCCTTACGCCCAGTCAGGAGCGCAACCTTGAACGTGTGTTCGAGTGTCGTGTGCTCGACCGTACCGGGCTGATCCTCGATATCTTCGCCCAGCGGGCGCGTACCCATGAAGGCAAGCTGCAGGTCGAACTGGCCCAGCTGGAGCACATGAGCACGCGGCTGGTGCGCGGCTGGACTCACCTTGAGCGACAAAAAGGTGGTATTGGCCTGCGCGGCCCGGGTGAAACCCAGCTGGAAACCGACCGCCGCCTGTTGCGGGTGCGGATACGCCAGATCAAGTCACGCCTGGAGAAAGTGCGCAGTCAGCGCGAGCAGGCGCGTCGCGGGCGCAAGCGCGCGGATATTCCGTCGGTGTCGCTGGTGGGTTATACCAACGCCGGCAAGTCCACGCTGTTCAACGCCCTGACCGAGTCCGAGGTGTATGCCGCGGACCAGCTGTTCGCCACACTCGACCCGACCCTGCGCCGGCTCGAGCTCAACGACCTGGGGCCGATCGTGCTGGCCGATACCGTAGGCTTCATTCGCCACCTGCCGCACAAGCTGGTCGAGGCATTTCGGGCTACGCTCGAAGAGTCGAGCAACTCCGACCTGTTGCTGCATGTGATCGACGCCCATGAGCCTGAGCGCATGGAGCAGATCGAGCAGGTGCTGGCGGTGTTGGGCGAGATTGGTGCCGAGGGGTTGCCGATCCTTGAGGTGTACAACAAACTCGACTTGCTCGAAGATGTCGAGCCACAGATCCAGCGCAATGCCGATGGCAAGCCGGAACGGGTCTGGGTATCGGCACGCGATGGGCGTGGCCTGGAGCTGGTTGGCCAGGCGGTTGCCGAGTTGCTGGGGGATGATCTGTTTGTCGGTACCCTGTGTCTGGAGCAGCGTTTTGCCCGCTTGCGCGCGCAATTCTTTGCCTTGGGGGCCGTGCAGAGTGAAGAGCATGATGAAGAAGGGCGCAGCCTGCTGAGCGTGCGACTGCCCATGGTCGAACTGAATCGCCTGGTCAGCCGCGAAGGCATGGAGCCGCAAGTGTTTGTCGAGCAACACACTTTGCAATAAATGCTCGTCGAGGTCGCCGGGCAGCAGTGACAGGCATTCTGTAGCATTGGACGGCGCGCCGTGGGCGCGTCTTTGCTTTATCAGATGGAGAGCGCTATGGCTTGGAACGAGCCGGGTGGCAACTCGAACAATCAGGATCCCTGGGGCGGCCGCCGTGGTGGCGGTGGCGGCGGTGGTGACAAGAAAGGTCCACCGGATCTGGACGAGGCCTTCCGCAAACTGCAGGACAGCCTGAATGGCATGTTCGGCGGCAGCAAGAAACGTGGCGGCGGTGACCGCAATGTCGGCAAGGGCGGTGGCCTGGGCCTGCTGGGCATCGGCCTGGCGGTGCTGGCTGCAATCTGGCTGTACAACGCCGTGTATGTGGTCGACGAGCAGGAGCAGGCGGTTGTGCTGCGCTTCGGCAAGTACTATGAGACGGTCGGTCCCGGCCTGAACATCTACTTCCCGCCGATTGATCGCAAGTACATGGAAAACGTCACGCGTGAGCGTGCCTACACCAAGCAGGGCCAGATGCTGACCGAAGACGAGAACATCGTCGAGGTGCCGCTGACCGTCCAGTACAAGATCAGCAACCTGCAGGACTTCGTGCTCAACGTCGACCAGCCTGAGGTGAGCTTGCAGCACGCCACCGAGAGTGCTCTGCGCCACGTGGTCGGTTCCACTTCGATGGACCAGGTGTTGACCGAGGGTCGTGAGCAGATGGCCGTGGATATTCGCGAACGCCTGCAGCGCTTCCTCGACAACTACCGCACCGGTATCACCGTTACCCAGGTCAACGTACAGAGCGCGGCAGCCCCGCGTGAAGTGCAGGAAGCCTTCGACGACGTGATCCGAGCCCGCGAAGACGAGCAGCGTGCCCGCAACCAGGCCGAGTCCTATGCCAACGGCGTGGTGCCGGAAGCCCGTGGTCAGGCGCAGCGCATCATCGAGGACGCCAATGGTTACCGCGACGAAGTCATCGCCCGCGCCAAGGGTGAGGCAGACCGCTTTACCAAGCTGCTTGTCGAGTACCGCAAGGCACCTGACGTAACCCGTGAGCGTCTGTACCTGGAGACCATGCAAGAGGTCTACAGCAACTCGAGCAAGGTCATGGTGGCAACCAAGGACGGGCAGAACAACCTGCTCTACCTGCCGCTGGACAAGATGGTCGAAGGCAGCCGCAGGCCGTCCATGCCAACCACCAGCGTGTCGCCATCGGCCAACGATGCGGCCGCCCGTGCCGCGCAGGACATGCAACAGCAACAGCAGCAACTGCGTACTAGGGAGAGCCGCTGATGAGCAATAGATCGCTGATCGCCCTGATCGCCGCCGTGGTCCTGGCCATCGTGGCCTGGAACAGCTTCTACATCGTGTCCCAGACCGAGCGTGCGGTACTGCTGCGCTTCGGTAAGGTGGTCGAGGCGGATGTTCAGCCCGGCCTGCACGTGAAGATTCCGTACGTGAACCAGGTGCGCAGGTTCGACGCCCGACTGATGACCCTCGATGCTCCTACCCAGCGATTCCTGACCCTGGAAAAGAAAGCGGTGATGGTCGACGCCTACGCCAAGTGGCGCGTCAAGGACGCTGAACGCTTCTACACCGCCACGTCCGGCATGAAGCAGATCGCCGACGAGCGTCTGTCGCGCCGTCTGGAAAGTGGCCTGCGCGACCAGTTCGGTAAACGTACCCTGCACGAAGTGGTTTCCGGTGAACGTGACGCGCTGATGGCTGACATCACTGCATCGCTGAACCGCATGGCGAGCAAGGAGCTGGGCATCGAGGTGGTCGACGTGCGCGTCAAGGCCATCGACCTGCCGAAGGAAGTCAACCGCAGCGTGTTCGATCGCATGAGCACCGAGCGTGAGCGTGAAGCCCGCGAGCACCGTGCCAAGGGTAACGAGCTGGCCGAAGGTATCCGTGCCGATGCCGACCGTCAGCGCCGTGTGCTGCTGGCCGAGGCTTATCGCGAAGCAGAAGAAACCCGCGGTGATGGTGACGCCCAGGCGGCCGCTATCTATGCCAAGGCCTACAGCCAGGACGCTGATTTCTATGCGTTCCACCGTAGCCTGCAGGCATACCGCGAGAGCTTCTCGAGCAAGAGCGACGTGATGGTCCTGGATCCGAAGAACGAGTTCTTCCGTTACCTGGACAAGAGCAGGCCTTGATGCTCAGGCCCTGATTTTCATGCAGCGGCACCCCGCCTGGCAGCTAATGCACCAGGCGGGGTGCATCCTGAATGAAAAGGGGTGTATGATGAGGCAGCCGGGAAATTTCCCGGCTTTTTTGCGTCTGCAAGGTTGATTGGCACAGCGCCGGTCGACAGTTTGGTCAGCTCGCAAGGCAATTTGAGGGTGTCGGGTACGGTGGCTGCGCTGGGATCAGTGCTGCCCGCTGCTGTGCGCGATACCGGCTTTTCTGACGGCTTGCCTGCTGGCAAGCCGCCCGGACCAGAGGGGAAATGGCGTAATGGCAACGGTAGACCGCTGGCTGCTGCCAGATGGCATCGAGGAAGTACTGCCACCTGAGGCTGCGCGCATCGAGATCGCGCGTCGCCAGGTGTTGGACCTGTTCCAGAGTTGGGGCTACGAACTGGTCGTCACCCCGCATATCGAGTACCTGGAGTCGCTGCTTACCGGCGCCGGCCAGGACCTGGATCAGCGTACCTTCAAGGTAGTGGACCCGCAGTCCGGCCGCCTGATGGGCTTCCGCGCCGACTTCACCCCGCAGGTGGCGCGTATCGATGCGCACACACTGCGCCGTGAAGGCCCGAGCCGCCTGTGCTATGCCGGCAGCGTGCTGCACGCCCAGCCGCGTGCCCTGTCCACCTCGCGCAGCCCGATCCAGTTGGGTGCCGAGCTGTACGGCGATGCCAGCCCTACCAGTGACGTCGAGGTCATCAGCCTGATGCTCGCCACGCTGCAGCTGACCGATGTGCCGGATGTGCACATGGACCTGGGCCATGTCGGTATTTACCGCGGCCTGGCCCGTGCCGCCGGCCTGTCTGGCGCGGTCGAACAGCAGCTGTTCGACGCCATGCAGCGCAAGGCTGTCGATGAAGTGCAGGCGCTGACCGCCGACCTGCCGAAAGACCTGGGCAGCATGCTGCGCGCCCTGGTCGAACTGTGCGGTGGTCGTGAAGTACTGGCTGAAGCCCGCGTGCGCCTCGGTCGCGCCCCGGCCAGCGTACTGGCGGCGCTGGACGACCTGCTGGCGATCGCTGATCGCCTGGCGTCTCGCTACCCGGACCTGCCGCTGTACTTCGACCTCGGCGAGCTGCGTGGTTACCACTATCACACCGGCGTGGTGTTCGCCGTGTTCGTGCCGGGCGAAGGCCAATCGATCGCCCAAGGCGGGCGCTACGACGATATTGGCGCCGATTTTGGCCGGGCGCGCCCGGCCACTGGTTTCTCCACGGATTTGAAGACCCTGGTCACACTGGGGCGAGCGGAGGTCGTATTGCCAACTGGCGGCATCTGGATGCCGGACAGTGGCGACGCGGCCCTCTGGCAGCAAGTCTGCCAGTTGCGCAACGAGGGCCAGCGTGTGGTTCAGGCTCTGCCTGGCCAGCCGTTGAGTGCTGCTCTCGAGGCGGATTGTGATCGGCAATTGATTCAGCAAGACGGGCGCTGGCAGGTTCTGCCGCTGGCCCAGTGAGTTTCTGCGTCGGCAACAGGCCGGCAACCAAGTTTGCGTGAATGAGGACCAATGTAATGGGTAAGAATGTCGTCGTCCTGGGCACCCAGTGGGGTGATGAGGGCAAAGGCAAGATCGTCGATCTGCTGACCGAACATGCTGCCGCCGTAGTGCGCTACCAAGGTGGCCACAATGCGGGTCACACCCTGGTGATCAACGGTGAAAAAACCGTTCTGCACCTGATTCCGTCCGGCATCCTGCGTGAAGGCGTACAGTGCCTGATCGGTAACGGCGTGGTCGTTGCCCCGGATGCACTGATGCGTGAAATCACCAAGCTGGAAGAGAAAGGCGTACCGGTGCGCGAGCGTCTGCGTATTTCCCCGGCTGCGCCGCTGATCCTGTCGTACCATGTGGCCCTGGACCAGGCCCGCGAAAAAGCCCGTGGCGAAGCCAAGATCGGCACCACCGGCCGTGGTATCGGCCCAGCCTACGAAGACAAGGTGGCACGTCGCGGCCTGCGCGTGGGTGATTTGTTCCATCGCGAGCGTTTTGCTGCCAAGCTGGGTGAGCTGCTGGATTACCACAACTTCCAGCTGGTGAACTACTACAAAGAGCCAGCCATCGACTTCCAGCAGACGCTGGACGAGTGCATGGCTTACGCCGAACAGCTCAAGCCGATGATGCTCGACGTCACCGCCGAGCTGCACAACCTGCGTCGCGCCGGCAAGGACATCATGTTCGAAGGTGCCCAGGGCTCGCTGCTGGACATCGACCACGGCACCTACCCGTACGTCACCAGCTCCAACACCACTGCTGGCGGTATTTCCACCGGTTCCGGCGTTGGCCCGATGTACCTGGACTACATCCTGGGTATCACCAAGGCCTACACCACTCGCGTGGGTTCCGGTCCGTTCCCGACCGAACTGTTCGACGAGACCGGCGCTACCCTGGCCAAGCGTGGTCACGAGTTCGGTTCCACCACCGGCCGTGCCCGTCGTTGCGGCTGGTTCGACGCCGTCATCCTGCGTCGCGCCATCGACGTCAACAGCATCTCGGGCATCTGCCTGACCAAGCTGGACGTACTGGACGGCCTGGAAACCATCAACATCTGCGTTGGCTACAAGAACGAGAACGGTGCCGTCATCGACGCGCCTTCCGATGCCGACAGCTACATCGGCCTGGAGCCGGTGTACGAAGAGATGCCAGGCTGGAGCGAGTCGACTCTGGGTGTGAAAACCCTGGAAGAGCTGCCGCAAGCTGCGCGTGACTACATCAAGCGCATCGAAGAGCTGGTTGGCGCGCCGATCGACATCATTTCGACCGGCCCGGACCGCAACGAGACCATCGTGCTGCGTCATCCGTTCGCCTGATCTGCCCGCCAGGCTGATCTGACGCCGTGGCCCTGAAAAGGGCTGCGGCGTTTTCATTTGTGGGCATGTCTGTGCTGGCCAATATCCACCGGCAATCCACCGTTGCCGCCGCTACCGTATTCGCGGGTAAACCCGCTCCTACGTGGGCACACAATGGTGGTGGGGCCAAGGCCGTTGTAGGAGCGGGTTTACCCGCGAATGGGCCTACACACGAAACCCCATTGCTAGACCTTGGCGCATTTCCCTGCTGCCTACGGCACAACCCTTGCTGTAAGAAGTTTCTGTAGATGCCATCAATATAGTGGCGCCAGAAAACACGAGGGTTACACCGTGTCTGCCATCCTCTCACTGTTACGAAGCCGCCTCTTGCGGCCTGTGTTTGTTGCCCTTGGTATCGCTCTTTTGGTGCAAGTGCTGGTTGCCGTTGCGCTCACCCGAAGCACAGTCACCGCCCTGGAGGCTGATCTTGGCGAGCGACTGGGTAATGACAGTCGCCAACTGGCAAGCGAACTGGAGCAAGCCGGACAAGATGTACGCTCTGGGCTCGACGGCCTGTCCAGCAGTACCCGCCAGCGCCTGAGTGCAGGGTTGTCGGAGCGCCTGCAAAGCGAACAGCAGCAACTGCGCAGCACCTTGGAAAAAAACCTCAAGGATTCCGCCAACGACATGGCTGAACTGCTGGCTTCGGTTGCGCCGCGGGCGATCTGGGACAACGACGTGCCGGTGCTCTCGGATTTCGCGCGACGCGCTCAGCGTAACCCGAACGTGTTGTTCGTGGTGTACGACGACGCTCAGGGTCAGCATCTGACTCGCTATCTCAACCGGCAAAACCCGATCAACCAGGCCTTGTTGGAAAAAGGCCAGGGCGAGCGTGCGCTGGACAAGGTGCTCGATGCCGCGCGTCGTGATCCGTCGGTGTATTTCGTCGAAGCCTCCATCAACCCCAATGGCGCCGAGATCGGCAAAGTCCTGATGGGGGTTTCTACAGCCGGCATTGACCAGGAACTCAAGGCGCTCGACCAGCGCTTCAGTGCCCTGATCGCCAGTGGCGAGCAACTGGTTGGCGATAGCCTGGGCGCGGCGGCTGCCGACAGTGGCAAGGCCCTGCGCGAGCGCCTGGAAGTCGCGCAGGCTAGCGCCACCGCGATGCAGGCCAACACTGCACAGACCGTGCGCGATGCGGCTGCCGAGCTGCGCTGGCGGATTGGTCTGGGCCTGGTGGTGGTGGGCCTGGGTGTGCTGCTGGTGGTCGCTTTGGTGTTAGGCCGCCGCGTGCTCAGCAAACTGCGCCTGCTGATCGCAGCGCTCAACGACCTTGCCGCTGGCGAAGGCGACCTGACCAAGCGCGTGACCCTCGACAGCCGCGACGAGATCGGCGACATGGCGTCGGCGGTCAATCGCTTTGTCGACAAGCTGCAGCCCATCGTCCGCGAGGCTGGCGAGGTGGCCCAGCGTACCGGCGTCGAGATCGGCACCATGGCCCAGCGCAATGCCGGTGCCGATGCCGCGGCGGCGTTGCAGCGTGACGAAGTGGCCGCCAGCCTGCGCGACCTGTCGAGCATGGCTGACGAGGCTCAGGCTGAAAGCCATGCTATGCAGGCGGCGTTGCAGCAGGTGGTGGACATTCGCCAGGCGACCGATGAGAACAGCCGTTCCTCGACGCAACTGGCGAGCCTGATCGAGAACCTTGCCGGGCAGGTCGAAACGGGCTCTCAGGTGATCGAGCGCCTGGCCAAGCAGAGCGAACAGATTGAAGTGGTGCTGACCGTTATCCATGGCATTGCCGAGCAGACCAATCTGCTGGCCCTCAACGCTGCAATCGAAGCCGCACGCGCTGGTGAGACTGGCCGCGGATTCGCTGTAGTGGCCGATGAAGTGCGGGCGCTGGCGAGCAAGACGCAAAGCTCTACCGGCGACATTCAGGCGCACATTACCGCGCTGCAAAAAGGTGCCAAGGAAGCAGTGGCCACCATCAGTCAGGCTGGGCTCAAGGCCAGTGAAGGGTTGTTGGTGCTGCGTGACAACGAGCGCCGCCAGCAGTCGGTGCAGGCTGCGGTGGAGCAGGTGCACGCGGCCATTGGTTTGGCGACTCGCGCTGCCGAACAACAGGCCCATGGCGCACAGGCGGTGCGGGGGCGGGTGGAGAACATCCATGCCCAGGCCGAACGCTCGGCTGAGGTGGTGATGCAGACCACGGCCAGTAGCAAGGTGCTGGATGATCTGGCGGCTCAGCTGCGCGCCAGCCTGGGCCAGTTCCGGGCCTGAATCCTGCGCGGTCCCTTGCGGGGGCGGCCTTGTGTCGCGAAAGGGCTGCATAGCAGCCCCAGGTTTGTTGCATAAATGCGGAAATTGCCGGGGCCGCTATGCGGCCCTTTCGCGACACAAGGCCGCTCCCACACCTGAGCGGTGTTGCTATGCTGTCGGCGACACATGGCAAAAGGAGTTGCTAATGTCCGCCCAGCTAATCGCCGCCCAGGCCGACCTGAATTTCCTGCACAGTGACAGTGTACAGCTCACTGACCCGATGACCGCCCTGCAAGCCTACTGCGCTATGACCTCGGACGTCACCTGCTGGCTGGCCCGGGCCTTCCGCATTCGCGACTTCATCTCACGCCGTTTCAATGTCGCCGATATCCACGGCTTCACTCGCGGCGATCCAACGCCTGTGCCAGCCGTCGGTGAGCGCCTGGACTTCTTCACTGTCGAGACCATCAGCGACCAGCAGCTGGTGCTGACTTCGCGCGACACGCACTTGGCGGTGATGGTCTGCATGGATGTGTACGGGCAAAGCTTAAGCGTGACCACATCGGTGCTGTGCCTCAATACTTTTGGCCGGTTGTACATGCTGCCGGTCGGCATGGTGCATGGCCTGATCGTAAGGAAAATGCTGGAGAAGCTTTAAGCAGCATCGAAACTGACCAAATCGTCATCATCGTCATCATCGTCATCATCGTCATCATCGTCATCATCGTCATCATCGTCATCATCGTCGAATCTGTAGGAGATTTCCCAAATATTCCTTGATAGGGCGTTTGCTGTTGCAAGGGCTGACACAGGGGTTAGTGTTGTATTGAGCCTGAAGGCGGTCGGTACCGGCCGCCGTTTTACTTCGGGAGCAACCTCAGGATGACGATGTCTGAACATCGTCGTTATCAGCCGAACCTTTACCAGGGAGAGGTAAGCATGGCTTTCGATGCTTATGTTCATATCGGGGAAATCACTGGCGAAGCACTGGATGAGCAGTACGCCAACTGGATCGAAATCATCGGCTACAAGTTCGGTGCCAACCAGAGCACCTCTGCCACCGCAAGCTCCGCGGGCGGCGCATCGTCAGGCCGCACCACACTCACCAACTTCACCTTCACTAAGTACCTGGACAGTGCCAGCTGCAAGCTGCTGGAGGCGAACTGTGCCGGGCAGCACCTGAAGGAAGTGAAGCTCGTGCTGTGTCGTGCGGGTGGCGACAAGCTCAAGTACTACGAAGTCGTCCTGGAAGAAGTGATCATTGCCGATTACGCCCAAAGCGCCAGCGCTGGGGTGCCAGTGGAAGTCGTGCAGCTGAACTACGGGCGCATCAAGACAACCTACACGCTGCAGAAACGCCTCGACGGCAGCGCTGGCGGCAACGTCACGGGCGGATGGGACCGCATCAACAACAAGAAGTATGCGTGAGGTACTACCATGTCCGAGGCGCGCAGCTTCATTAATCCGCATGCGCAGTCGTATGAGTCGCTGAAGGCCGGTACACCCATGAACGCGAATCAGCGGGCCAAGTTTGATGTGCTGAATGCGCATGTCGTCAACACTGTCGTATTCCCTGGCGAGCTGATAATTGTGGGTGACCCAAGCACGCCGTCCTGTACTGCTCATGAGGCATTTCTCATGGGTAAGGCGTTAGGTATACACCTTGACATCGAATTGAACGGCGGTGGGTTTGACGGGTTCCTTCTGGAGAATTTTGAGCTGCTGCAGAGCTTACTGGCCCGTGCTTCCATCGGGGCTGGTACTGCTAGTGACGCTTGGAGTAAGCATCTTGAAGCTATCAAGAAAACGTTAGAGGAGATAGAGCAGCTACATCGAGATTATTTGCTTAAAGGTACGTTGAAAGCGCGTGATGAATTCTACTCGAAGCGCACAGCGCTGTTTTTAAAGTTGGAGGCGCAGCTTGATAGTATGGCTGCGTATGGGGCGGGGCTGCGCAATGGGGGTAAAATCAAGCATGCGCTGGATATATCCACCAAAAGATTTCTTCACGGTGGTGAGATTAAAGGGTATGCAGAAAAAATATCTGGCGTAGCGAAGGCGGCTAATTGGATAAAAAAAGGGACGTATTTAGGGATGGCGCTTGATGTGGCGTCAACCGAACTGTCAATTCGTAACGCTTGCGTGCTTGGGCGGGAGGAGGAGTGCAGAAAGGCTGAGTATGTCGAGAGGAGTTCGCTAGTTGCGAGCTTGGGGCTAGGAGGAATGGGTGGACATGTCGGGGGCCTATTGGGGCCAATAGCATGTGTTGCTGTAGGTATTCCCACCGGTGGAACGGCAACTTTCGCATGTGCGGTATTAGGGGGGAGCGGCTGGAGGTATTGCTGGCGGTGAGTTTGGTGAGGTATTGGGAGAAAGCGTGGGGGAGATTTTGTATGAGGCAGTGCGATGAGTAACTTGCACCTGGCAGTGCTTGGTGTGTTTGTAATTATCTCGCCGTTTTTGATGTTTGGTGTGTGGGTATTCGTTGCGTATCGATATCTGGATCGTATCGAATCAATCTTGTCAAATAGCCGAATGGTGGCTGTGAACAGAGAAATATATTCTCATGCTGGGCTGCTTGGGAAAGTCATGCGGCTAGGATCAATTTCTGCAATGCTGTCTATGAAATATTTTAGCGTTCGAAAGGGTCTATTAGATCGCAATGATATTGCTAAGGTTTCCGCCGACCTGCAAAGGCTGTTAGTGCGCTTGTGGACTGTACAAATTTTGCTGATTGCACTGATTGTTCTTTTTTTTGTTTGGATAGAGTGCTTGAGGTAAGCTCTGGTCAAACAGAATGCAACCCATTGCTTTTTAAGCACTCAAGCAGTCACCAATTGATACCCCAGTTTTCGGGCTTTGCGAAGCAAAGCCCTGACCTGCCGGTCTCGGTTCCGAACTCTTCAAGACCTTGTTCAACATAAGCCTGCTTCTTGGTTAACAGGCTGTACACCAGACGTACCAACTGATGCGTAGTGATTTATGAGAGTGCGAAAATGAGTACCGAAGCATTGACGATAATCGCATCTATCCTGCTCGCTTGTATGTCAATCAGCGTGTGTGTGATGATTTACTTTTCTTGTCGATCTATAGAAACTATCGAAAAAGCTTTAGCGAAATGCAAGTATATTCAGGATAATAGGGGGCTTTTTAGCGGCTGGCCTTGCTGGAAAATTAATGCGCACTTGCCTGGCGGCAAATATGCTCATGATTCCAGGGTTGTTTGTTCGAAAAGGTGTGGCAGATATTTCAGATCTAGAGAGTTTCCCAAGGTCTATGGAAAGAGTTTTGTTACCCTCTTGGGTGGGGCTTGTAGTATCTACGACCTTGTTCTTTGCTTTCAACTGGCTAGTGGGAGTTTTAAAGTGAACTTGTGATGAAGTCTAGGCACTCAGGCTTGTGCCCAGGCCACATGGCGGCCTGGGCAAGCTTTCAAGCCTTGTTCAAATACATCCGCGTAGTCAGCAAATACACCGGCAACCCTGACACCACAATCAACAACGCCGCATACGGCGCCGCTGCCGCGAACTCGACATTGGCTGTGTGCGCCCACACTTCGGTGGCCAGGGTGGTCATGCCGGTCGGGCTGAGCAGCAGGGTAGCCGTCAGCTCCTTCATGGCATCCAGAAACACCAGGGCGAAGGCCGCCGCCATGGCCGGGAAGATGATCGGCAAGGTCACCCGGCAGAATGCGGCAAAGCTGCTGGCGCCCAGGGTGCGTGCGGCTTCTTCCAGCGTCGGCGAAGCCTTGTTAAGCGCGGTGCGCACCGGCGACTGGGCCAGCGGCAGGAACAGCAGCGCGTAGGCCAGCAGCAGCAGCGCCGTGGTCTGGTACAGCGCCGGCACGTAGTGCAGGGCGAAGAACACCAGGGTCAGGGCAATCACCAGGCCGGGCAGGGCGTGCAGGAGGTAGGGCAGACGCTCAGCCCAAATCGCCAGGCGGCCCTTGTAGCGCACCACCAGGAAGCTGATAGGCAGAGCCAGCAGCACACAAAAGCCGGCACCGCCCAGCGACACCGACAGCGAGGTGAACAACGCCTTCGAGATGGCCGCCACCGGGAATGCCGCCGACGAACCCACGCTCAGCCAGTAACCGAGCATCGCCAGCGGAATGCCGCTGCCCAGCACCGCCAGGCCCACGCAGAACAGTTGCGCCAGTACCGCCCAGCCGCGCAGCCGCACCGGTTGCGCACGGCGCGCTACGCCCTGGCCGATACGTACATGGCGGGCTTTGCCGCGCACCCGCAGTTCCAGCCACAGCATTGCCAGGCACATCGCCAGCAGCACGGCAGACAGCATGGCCGCGTTGGCGTTGCTGAACTCCAGTTCGAACTGCTGGTAGATCGCCGTGGTAAAGGTTTGCAGGCCGAGGATCGACAATGCGCCAAACTCTACCAGCATATGCAGGGCAATCAGTAGCGCACCGCCGAGCATCGACGGCCACAGCAGCGGCAGGGTGACTTTGCTGAACACCCCCCAGCGGCTGCAACCCAGGGTGCGTGCCGACTCCTCCAGCGACGTGTCGAGGTTGCGCAGGGTCGCGGCAACGGGCAGGAACACCAGCGGGTACTTGGACAGGGCCATGACCATGATCGCGCCGCCCAGGCCTTCAAAGTCCGAACTTAGCGACACCCAGGTGAAGCTGCTGACGAACGACGGCACGGCGAATGGCAGGCACAGCACCACGCCCCACAACCGGCGGCCGGCCAGGTTGCTGCGCTCCAGCAGCCAGGCCAGTGCCAGGCCGACCACCATGCAGGTCAGCGTCACCCCGACCATCAGCATCAGGGTGTTGCGCATCAGCCCCCAGACAAAGGGCCGCCACAACAGGTGCAAAGCTTCGCGCCAGCCGGCCTCCCAGGCTTTGATGGCAACATAAGCCAGTGGCAGCAAGCTCATTGCCACAAGGAACAGCACAGGCAGCACTACCCAGATGGAAGGGCGCTTGCGGCGCGGTACGAAGCGTACCGGCACCGGTTCGGACAGGGCGGCAGTCATCAGAGCAGGCCGACCTCACGCTCAAGTTCGATGGCTTCCTCGGCATTGCCCAAGTCAGCTGGCGAGATCTTCGGCGGGCGCAGTTCGTCGAACGGCTTCAGGCCGCGGTCAGAAACCATACCCTTGTGCAGCGGGTACTCGGCGGTGGTCTGGGTGATCACGCGCTGGCCTTCTTCGCTGGCCATCCAGTTGAGCAGGGCCTGGGCTTCTTTCGGGTGTTTGCTGGCCTTGACCACGGCCGCGCCGGAGATAGTGACCAGGTTGCCAGCATCGCCGTCGGCCAGGTAATAGAGCTTGGTGTCCAGCTTGCCGCGTTCGCGTTCAAGCGCGTACCAGTAGTAGTTGTTCACCAGTACCGCAGCCACTTCACCTTTTTCCACGGCTTTGAGGGCGACCATGTTGTTGGTGTAGGTCTTGCCGAAGGCTTTCAGACCGGTCAACCATTCTTCGGTGGCTTCGCGCCCGTGCATCTTCAGAATGGCCACGGCCTGCTCCTGGAACGCACCGCTGGTGGGTACGTAGCCGACGCGGCCTTCCCACTCAGGGTTGGCGAAGTCCATCACCGTGGTCGGCAGGTCTTTCTCGTCGACTTTCTTCGGGTTGTACACCACGATGCGCGTACGGGCGGTGATACCCATCCAGGTGCCGTTGGCGCCAGCGTACTCCTTGGGCATCATGTTCAACGTAGCGTCGTCAATCTTGGCCAGCAGGCCCAGTTCGCCCAGGTTGTTCAGAGGCGGGGACTCTTCGGTGTAGATGATGTCGGCCGGCGAGCGGTCGCCTTCCTCGATGATCTGGCTGGCCAGCTGGTTGCTGCTGCCTTTACGGATGTCGATGTGAATGCCGGTCTTGGCCTCATAGGCCTTGGCAATGGCTTCGCCGATTTCCTTGTGCTGACCGTTGTACATGGTCAGCGCGACCGGTGCGTCTGCCATGGCGGCCGGAGCGCCGATGACCAGGCTCAGCACTGCGGCGGCCAGGGTACGCATCAGCGGTTGCGGGCGGATCGTCATGCGGGTACTTCCTCGCTTACGGCTACATATTTGGAAACAATGGTAAACGAAATTGTTTCTCAAGTGGCCGGGTGACGAGAAATTCATGGTCAGACCATGGTGCAAGGGGTTGGGAGGGGTTGCCTGCAGGGGCCTCTTCGCGGGTGAACCCGCTCCTGCAACGTGCGCGTATCGGGGAGGGGGAGGCACAAAAATCGCAGGCAAGAAAAAACCCACTAGCAAGCTAGTGGGTTTTTGTATGGTGCCCAGGAGAAGACTCGAACTTCCACGACCGTTAAGTCACTGATACCTGAAACCAGCGCGTCTACCAATTCCGCCACCTGGGCAAAGCTTTACATCATCTGCAGAAGGCGACTATCGTTCGCTTTCACGCAGTAGTAACAGATCCTTGGTCATCTGTTACTTGAAAATACTTGGTGCCCAGGAGAAGACTCGAACTTCCACGACCTTGCGGTCACTGATACCTGAAACCAGCGCGTCTACCAATTCCGCCACCTGGGCACACATTCGAGGTTACTTGATGCTTTACAGCGTCGTTCATCTCTACTACAACTTCGGGGTTGTCCGTCGTTGTGGTGCGCACTATACGGACGCTACCCAGGGCTGTAAAGCCCCCAATCGAAAAAAAATTCAAAAAATTCAACTCGTTGATTCCACGAGCCTATTTCTGCTGTTTATGCATTGCAGCGGGGGCTGTCCAAGGCAGACATTTCCGGTTTCAATACGCCTATGCCAGAATTCCTATCTATATACCCCAAGGTGAACCCCTTCTGATGGCCGATTGGCAATCCCTCGATCCCGAGGCCGCTCGCGAAGCGGAAAAATACGACAACCCCATTCCCAGCCGTGAGCTGATCCTGCAGCGTCTCGCCGACCGAGGCGAACCTGCTGCCCGCGAGGAGCTGGCAAAAGAGTTCGGTCTGTATGAAGAAGACCAGATCGAAGCCCTGCGCCGCCGCCTGCGTGCCATGGAGCGCGATGGCCAGCTTATCTATACCCGGCGCGGCACTTATGCCCCGGTAGACAAGCTGGACCTGATCTGCGGTCGAGTCTCCGGCCACCGCGACGGCTTCGGCTTCCTTATTCCCGATGACGGCAGCGAAGACCTGTTCCTCAGTCCGTCGCAGATGCGACTGGTGTTCGACGGCGACCGTGGCCTGGCCCGCGTCTCCGGTGTCGACCGCCGTGGCCGCCGTGAAGGCGTGCTGGTCGAAGTCATCTCCCGTGCCCACGAAAGCGTGGTCGGCCGCTATTTCGAAGAAGGCGGCATCGGTTACGTAACCCCGGACAACCCGAAGATCCAGCAGGAAGTGCTGGTGACTGCCGGACGTAACGGCGGTGCCAAGATCGGCCAGTTCGTCGAGATCAAGATCACCCACTGGCCAACGCCGCGCTTCCAGCCGCAAGGCGATGTGGTCGAGGTCATCGGCAACTACATGGCGCCGGGCATGGAAATCGACGTTGCCCTGCGCAGCTACGACATTCCGCATGTGTGGCCCAATGAGGTGGTCAAGGAAGCGCGCAAGTTCCGCTCCGAAGTCGAGGAGAAGGACAAAGAGAAGCGTGTCGACCTGCGCCACCTGCCGTTCGTCACCATCGATGGTGAAGACGCCCGCGACTTCGACGATGCCGTTTATTGCGAACCGCTGGGCAAGCTGCGTCTGTTCTCCGGTGGCTGGCGCCTGTACGTGGCCATTGCTGACGTGTCCAGCTACGTGCGTCTGGGCTCTGCCCTGGATGTCGAAGCCCAGCAGCGCGGCAACTCGGTGTACTTCCCCGAGCGCGTGGTGCCGATGCTCCCCGAAGAGCTGTCCAACGGCCTGTGCTCGCTGAACCCGCACGTCGATCGGTTGGCCATGGTCTGTGAAATGACCATGAACAAAGCCGGCCAGATGGTCGACTATCAGTTCTACGAAGGCGTGATCCACTCCCATGCCCGCCTGACCTACAACAAGGTCAGCAGCATGCTCGAGCACTCGCGTACCCGTGAGGGCAAGGCGCTGCGCGAAGAGTACAAGGACGTCGTGCCGGACCTGAAGAACCTGTACAACCTGTACAAGGTGCTGGTGGACGCGCGTCACACGCGGGGCGCCATCGACTTCGAAACCCAGGAAACCCGCATCATTTTCGGTGATCAGCGCAAGATCGCTGAAATCCGCCCGACCGTGCGCAACGACGCCCACAAGCTGATCGAGGAATGCATGCTGGCGGCCAACGTGGCCACTGCCGAATTCCTGCAGAAGCACGGTGTACCGGCGTTGTACCGCGTGCACGACGGCCCTCCACCGGAGCGCCTGGAAAAACTGCGTGCCTTCCTTGGGGAGTTGGGCTTGAGCCTGCACAAGGGCAAGGACCCGTCGCCGAAGGATTACCAGGCCCTGCTGGCGAGCATCGCCGGTCGCCCGGACTTCCACCTGATTCAGACGGTGATGCTGCGCTCGCTGAGCCAGGCCGTGTACAGCACCGAGAACAACGGCCACTTCGGCCTGAACTACGAGGCGTACACCCACTTCACCTCGCCGATTCGTCGTTACCCGGACCTGCTGGTGCATCGCGCCATCCGCAGCATCATCCGCTCCAAGGTCGATACCCCGCACGTCAAGCGTGCCGGCGCCATGAGCATCCCCAAGGCGCGTATCTACCCGTACGACGAAAACACCCTGGAGCAACTCGGCGAGCAGTGCTCGATGACCGAGCGCCGGGCTGACGAAGCCACCCGTGACGTGGTCAACTGGCTCAAGTGCGAGTTCATGAAAGACCGCGTTGGCGAGACCTTCCCGGGTGTGATCACGGCAGTGACCGGTTTCGGCCTGTTCGTCGAGCTGACCGATATCTATGTAGAGGGCCTGGTGCACGTCAGTGCGTTGCCGGGGGACTACTACCACTTCGACCCGGTACACCATCGCCTGTCCGGCGAGCGTACCGGTCGCACCTTCCGCTTGGGCGACACCATCGAAGTCAAGGTCATGCGTGTTGATCTGGATGAGCGCAAGATCGACTTCGAAGTGTCGGAAAAGACCCTCGCCGCACCGATTGGCCGCAAGCAGCGTGGCGCCGCGCCGGCTGCCGAAAAAGCCGAGCAGCAGCCGGTAACTGAAGCGAAAGCCACGCCCAAGCCGCGCAGCCGCAAAAGCGAAGCGTCCGAAGCGTACTTCCCCAAGGATGCTGTGCAGCGTAACGCTGAAGTGCGTAAAAGCCGCGAGATGAAGAAAGCGTTGATGACCGACGCGCGCAGCAGTGCTGGCAGCAAATCCGAGAAAGGTGGCAAGCCGTCCGGCAAACCGACCAAGCACCGTAAAGGCCCGCCGAAGTCCGGCGCGCCACGCAAAAGCAAGAGCAATTCATGAGTCAGCTGGAAAAGATCTACGGCGTACACGCCGTGCAGGCATTGCTGCAGCACCATCCAAAGCGGGTCAAGCAGATCTGGCTGTCGGAAGGGCGTAGCGAGCCACGCCTCGAGACCTTGCTGGCGCTGGCCGCGGAAAACCGCGTGCCGGTCGGCCAGGCCGAGCGCCGTGAGATGGATGCCTGGGTCGAAGGCGTGCACCAAGGTGTTGTTGCCGAGGTCAGCCCGAGCCAGGTGTGGGGCGAGCTGATGCTCGAAGAGCTGCTTGAGCGCACAGAAACCCCGCCGCTGATCCTGGTGCTGGACGGCGTGACCGACCCGCACAACCTCGGCGCCTGCCTGCGTACCGCCGATGCGGCCGGTGCCACGGCAGTGATCGTGCCCAAGGACAAGTCCGCAACGCTGACGCCGGTTGTGCGAAAGGTGGCTTGTGGCGCGGCAGAAGTCATTCCGCTGGTGGCTGTGACCAACCTGGCGCGTACGCTTGAGAAGTTGCAGCAGCGTGGCCTGTGGGTCGTGGGTACCGCTGGCGAGGCCGAGCAGGAGATCTACCAGCAAGACCTGACCGGGCCACTGGTGATGATCATGGGGGCGGAAGGCAAGGGCATGCGCCGGCTCACCCGCGAGCATTGCGACTTCCTGGTGAAGTTGCCGATGGCGGGTAGTGTCAGCAGTCTCAACGTGTCGGTGGCGACCGGGGTTTGCCTGTTCGAAGCCGTGCGTCAGCGCCAGGCCAAGCGCTGATCTTCAGCCTGTATCGGCCTATTCGCGGGCGCGCCCGCTCCCACAGGTAATCTGCAATGCCAGAGGCAGCAGTGAGCCTGTGGGAGCGGGCGTGCCCGCGAATAGGGGCTGACACATTCTGAATATCTCAGGCTGTTCAAATATTCGCCAATTGCCTTGCGTGTGCGGCACGCCTTCTCTACAATTGCGCCCCTTGCCGAGCTGGCAGGCGCTCATGTGCCTCCCCTCCGTGCAAGACATACAGTGTCATTCACTCCTTGTCTGACCAGATTCGCTGGCAGACTACTAACCCGTAAGGAGCATTCATGCGTCATTACGAAATCATCTTCCTGGTTCACCCGGACCAGAGCGAGCAAGTCGGCGGCATGGTTGAGCGTTACACCAAGCTGATCGAAGAAGATGGTGGCAAGATCCACCGCCTGGAAGACTGGGGCCGTCGTCAACTGGCCTACGCAATCAACAATGTTCACAAGGCTCACTACGTGATGCTGAACGTTGAGTGCACCGGCAAGGCCCTGGCCGAGCTGGAAGACAACTTCCGCTACAACGATGCCGTTATCCGTAACCTGGTCATCCGTCGCGACGAAGCCGTTACCGGCCAGTCCGAGATGCTGAAGGCTGAAGAAAACCGCAGCGAGCGCCGTGAGCGTCGTGAGCGTCCTGAGCATGCTGAATCCGCCGAAGGCGATGACAGCAATGACAGCGACTCCAGCGATAACGCTGACGAGTAATCCACGGACCTTTAGAGGAGCCTATTAAATGGCACGTTTCTTCCGTCGTCGTAAATTCTGCCGCTTCACTGCTGAAGACGTGAAAGAGATCGACTTCAAAGATCTCAACACCCTGAAAGCTTACGTATCCGAAACCGGCAAGATCGTTCCAAGCCGTATCACCGGTACCAAAGCTCGTTATCAGCGTCAGCTGGCTACCGCTATCAAGCGCGCCCGCTTCCTGGCCCTGCTGCCCTACACCGACAGCCACGGCCGCTGAGACCGGGTCGTCGACAAGCAGTAAGGGGTTAGCATGCGAGCGTTAGCAAGTTTCATCATGCGCGGTCGTGTGCAGGCCACCCTGGTGGTGGTCATCAGTGCGGTACTGCCGCTGCTGTTCTGGTTGAGTGCCGCTGCGTGCAGCCTTGTGCTGCTGCGGCGTGGGTTCAAGGATGCTACAACGGTCATCGCTGGCGGCCTGCTGGCCGGGCTGGCCGTGTGGGTCATGGGCGATCCCATCACCTTTCTGGTGATTGCGGGTGCCCTGGCCCTGGCCGCCATGTTGCGTGCCGAGCATCCGTGGAGCCGGGTGTTGCTGCTCAGTGCCGTGTTCGCCGTGGCTTTCAGCCTCGTGCTCGATCTGGCGCTGGCGCAAACCTTCGACGTGCTGGCCAAGGCGTTTGCCGAAGCCATGCCGAAAATCGAGGGGCAACCGGTACTCTCCGATGAGCTGATCCGCCCTGTGCTGGTCGCTTCTACTGCAGTGACGGTGCAATTGTTCAGTGTGTTGGCCTTGGTGCTGGCGCGCTATTGGCAGGCAGCGTTGTACAACCCTGGAGGCTTCGGTCGCGAGTTTCGCGCGCTGAAGTTGCCGAAACAGGCCACGGCGGCCTTGGTGGCAGTGATGGTGGTGGCTCCGTTTATCGGGCCGCAGTTCATCATCCTGGCATCTGCCTCGAGCCTGGTACTGGTGCTGGCCGGCATCGCCTTGATGCACGGGCTGGTGGCACAGGGCCGACTGGCCGGTTTCTGGCTAGTGGGGATGTACGTGACGCTGCCGCTGATCATGCAGCTGATTTATCCGTTGCTGATGGTTTTGGCCATTGTCGACAGCCTGATTGATTTTCGCGGTCGCAAGTCCCCTCCGGGGAAAGACTCCGCGAACGGTGAAGGTTAAAAGTTAAGAGGTTTTACCAAATGGAACTGATCCTGCTGGAAAAAGTCGCTAACCTGGGCAACCTGGGCGACAAAGTAAAAGTTAAGGCTGGTTACGGCCGTAACTTCCTGCTGCCATTCGGCAAGGCCACCGTTGCCAACGCCGCCAACCTGGCTGCGTTCGAAGAGCGTCGTGCCGAGCTGGAAAAAGCAGCCGCTGACAAGAAAGCTTCGGCTGAAAGCCGCGCTGCCCAACTGGCCGAGCTGGAAGTGACCATCACTGCCACCGCTGGCGACGAAGGCAAGCTGTTCGGTTCGATCGGCACCCACGACATCGCTGACGCCCTGACCGCCTCCGGCGTTGAAGTGGCCAAAGCTGAAGTTCGTCTGCCGAACGGCACCATCCGTCAGGTTGGCGAATACGACGTAGCCGTGCACCTGCACAGCGACGTTGAAGCCACCGTACGCGTGGTCGTCGTAGCTGCCTAAGCTGCGCTAACTGGCTGGCTCCTTGCGAGTCAGGCGGTTAACATCGGGCACGGTCCTGTTTTCGACAGGCCGTGCCCTTTGTCTTTTTCGTCCTCCAGAATTCTTTCGTGGCCATGAACGAGATCACCACTTCCGAACAGCTAGACCTGCAAACCGCAGCCCTGAAGGTGCCGCCGCATTCCATCGAGGCCGAACAGGCCGTACTCGGTGGCCTGATGCTGGACAACAACGCCTGGGAGCGGGTGCTGGACCAAGTGTCGGATGGCGATTTCTACCGGCATGACCACCGGCTGATCTTCCGTGCCGTGCACAAGTTGGCCGACGCCAACCAGCCATTCGACGTGGTGACCCTGCACGAGCAACTGGACAAGGAAGGCCTGTCTTCGCAAGTCGGCGGGCTGGCCTACCTGGCTGAGCTGGCCAAGAACACTCCCTCGGTAGCCAACATCAAGGCCTACGCCGCGATCATTCGCGAGCGGGCCACGTTGCGCCAACTGATCAGCATCAGTACCGACATCGCCGACAACGCCTTCAACCCGCAAGGGCGCAACGCCGAAGAAATCCTCGACGACGCCGAGCGGCAGATCTTCCAGATCGCCGAGGCCCGGCCAAAAACCGGCGGCCCGGTGGGTGTCAACGAACTGTTGACCATGGCCATCGACCGTATCGATACGCTGTTCAACTCCGACAGCGACATCACCGGTATCTCCACCGGTTACACCGACCTGGACGAGAAGACCAGCGGCCTGCAGGCAGCCGACCTGATCATCGTTGCGGGTCGTCCGTCGATGGGTAAGACCACCTTCGCCATGAACCTGGTGGAAAACGCCGTACTGCGTACCGACAAGGCGGTGCTGGTGTTCTCCCTCGAGATGCCAGGTGAGTCGCTGATCATGCGTATGCTCTCGTCCCTGGGGCGTATCGACCAGACCAAGGTCCGTTCCGGCCAGCTGGACGACGACGACTGGCCGCGCCTGACCTCGGCAGTGAACCTGCTCAACGACCGCAAATTGTTCATCGACGATACGGCGGGTATCAGCCCCTCGGAAATGCGCGCGCGAACCCGCCGCCTGGCCCGTGAGCATGGCGAAATCGCCATGATCATGGTCGACTACCTGCAGCTGATGCAGATCCCGGGGTCGGCCGGTGACAACCGTACCAACGAAATTTCCGAGATTTCCCGCTCGCTCAAGGCCCTGGCCAAGGAATTCAACTGCCCGGTCATTGCCCTTTCGCAGCTGAACCGCTCGCTGGAACAGCGCCCGAACAAACGCCCGGTCAACTCCGACTTGCGTGAATCCGGTGCAATCGAGCAGGACGCCGACGTGATCATGTTCGTGTACCGCGACGAGGTGTACCACCCTGAAACCGAGCACAAGGGCGTGGCGGAAATCATCATCGGTAAACAGCGTAACGGCCCCATCGGTTTCGTGCGTTTGGCGTTTATCGGCAAGTACACCCGGTTCGAGAACTTGGCGCCGGGGATGTACAACTTTGATGATGATGAATAACCCATTGAGCTAGCAAGGCCGCTCCTACGAGGTTTGCGGTGCGCCTGCTAGCTCTGAAATCTGAGCGATGTTCGTTTGCCCTTGGCTGATGATCCGCCCCTCGCTCAGGGTGATCACCCGGTCAAACCGCGACAGTGCGCTCTGATCATGCGTCACGCAAATCAGCCCTCGCCCTTTAAATGCTTCGAACAACAGGTCCCAGGTAAGCTCTGCCGACGCGGCATCGAGCCCTGCTGTGGGCTCGTCAAAGAAATTGAATTCCCCAGGCTGATTAAGAAGGCGTAGCAGCGTCAGCCTGCGTGCTTCGCCGCCCGATATCGATTCTGCGCGTGCATCCAGATCAAGTTCGTACCAGTCTTTGCTCAGGCCCAACCGTTCAAGCCATCGTTCGATTTGAGCGCGATCATGAGCTTGCTCGAACAGCACCGCGCGGGGCAGGGGGCCGGGTATGAAATGCGCATCCTGAGGGCAGAGTCGTAATCGACTGAATTGTTCACTAGCGTCGAGCGACGCCAGGCACCTGCCGTGCAGGTGCACATCCTTGCGCAACGGGAATATCGTTCCCGCCAGCGTATGCAGAAGTGTCGACTTACCACATCCGCTGGGCCCGATCAGTGCGACCCGTTCTCCTTTGTGCAGTACCAAGGGTTCTTCGATGTGAAGTTGTACAGTATCTCGAGCGCTCAACTGGCACGGGGCGATGCTTAGGCCAGCGTCCTTGTCTTGGGACTTCGCCTCAGTAGTGCATGCTGGGCCGAACGAGGGGAACTGGAGCCAGTGTTCGAGTTTGCGTTTGTCTAGCCGAAACTGGTCTAGCAATCGCCAGGCCTCAGCAAGTTGCGCAACCCCTGCCAGCAATCCGCTCACCAAGGTGAAGAGAGCAACCAGCTCGCCCAGGCTCAATTGCGGTGTTGCCAGAGCCTGATCATGGATACCCCACATGAGCAAACCGCCACTGCCCAGGCCTATGAACAGGGTGCGCAGGCTCTGAATCCAACCCCCACTGTGAGCTACCTGCACTGCTGAGTCGGCATAGTGCGAAAGTGTCTGGTTGACCGGGAGCATTGCAGCATCCTCGGCCTTTTCCAGTTTGACCGTTGCCGCGCTGGCGAAGGTATCCACCCATTGTTCCGCCAGTTCATCCTCGCGCGCGTTCACTGCCTCGATATGTGGCCGGCGCCAGCGCACCAGGCGATCGTTGGCCCACAGGTAGGCCAGGCTCAAAGGGATGAGGCCGATCAATACCGAAGTAGCCCCCAGGTAAGCGAAGAGCGTTATCAGCACTGCAGCTTCGGCTAGCACCGGCCATGCCGAGCCAATCAGAAAGCCCAACCACCGCTCCTGTGCGGTAATGCCCCTATCCAGTACTTTTACCAGTGTTCCGCCATGGAGTTGTCCATAGGCCTCGAAGCGCTTGTCCAGCAATTCGCGGCACCAGCGGATGGAAAGTTGCTTCACGCGTTCCTGGCAAAGCCGCGCCAGGCACCAGGCTTGTAGAGGGGTCATAGAGGCTTGTAATGCGACAAGGCATATGAAGGCTCCTAGCAGAAGCTGGGAAGACGCGGCTGAGGTGGCCAGGTTGTCAATGATGTCGGCCAAGACTAGAGCAGGTACGACGGTCGCGATTTTCAGGAACAGTGTCGCGCCGAGGGCGGCGAGCATTCCTCTATAGATTTGCATGTCATTGCCTTATGCCTTTGAGTGCACTCTGTGGCGCGATTGGAATACCTGATCTGATCAGGTGGAAGCGTTCAAGTCCGGTTATGAACACCTGAACAACTGTAGCGAGATTCGGGTGCTCATAAAGTGTGCGATAGAATGCGATCTTGTTATGTTTTTCCAAGTTGATCAGTGTTCGCTTGACTTGCCCGCGCACGCTGAGATCGGTATGCGGAGGGTGAAAAGCGGGTACTGATCCTTGGTAGAGCCAGAAGGAGCTAAGGCCCTTCTGGTTTGTCTTTACAGAAGGTTGAGAAATTCAACCTCGGAATCGGTGAATGTGTCGTTCATCACGCGTGAGATCTGCAGAGTGTGGATTTCAGAACGACGACGTCCCGTGGCTAGTGCTCCTATAGAGTTGGTTTGAGTGTGCCTTTCAGCGCGTCACTGTTGTAGCACTTGTTTTTTTTGGGGTTCAAGATCTTCTCGGGATTTGTTGAGGAAAGTTAATGTAGGATTTTTTACTAAGACTAGAAGGTCGATTCCTACAATTCTTGAGAGATAAAGAAAAAAGCACCAATAATTAGCTGGTTAGCACTTTCTCAGGGCTGGATAGGCTAAACATTCGGTAAAAATCTGCAGGAATTGCGATCGCTCAGCAGGGGGCGCGATCGCCATCGGTCTAAGCAGGCTCAGGTTTTCCTGTGAGTAATCGCCTTGCCCCGATCCACCCCACGATCCCCCTTTTCTTGAAGACAACCCGATGCAGGGGCAGGGGCCTGCTGTAAGGCTTCGTTGATGTGTTGCCTGGGCTGGCCCTTTCGCGGGTGAACCCGCTCCTACAGGTTCACCATAGGCTTCAAGAGTTGCACCGTACCTGAGGGAGCGGGTTTACCCCACCCGTTGTTCCGCATCGAGCCCGGGATCCAGTGTAGAGGCGCCCGCGAGCAGTATTCGGAGTTGATGGGCTATGTGCGCGAACTGACCATCACCGGGTTGATGGGTGAGAAGCCGATGATGATCTGGGCTGCCCATTACCTGAGTGCGATGGCCAAGGCGCTGATGGATGATGCTGAGCTGTGGATGAGGCAGTGAGGGGTTGGCTTCAGGTTGCATGAACTCCTGGCAACCCCACTACACCCCTCAAGCCAACCACCTGCCACGTCCATCCCCCAACCGTCGCCCCGCCCACCAATCCCCACGAATCCAGTCGGATTTGGTCAAAATTTGTGCTATATTCCGCGCCCGCGATTTCCCTGCACACCAGAACCGGTCACTGACATGCAAGCAGCCAAACCACTCTACGACTATCCCAAGTACTGGGCCGAATGCTTCGGGCCAGCACCTTTCCTGCCAATGAGCAGGGAGGAGATGGATCTGCTCGGCTGGGATTCCTGCGACATCATCATCGTGACCGGTGATGCCTACGTCGACCATCCGTCGTTCGGCATGGCCATCATTGGCCGTTTGCTGGAGGCCCAAGGCTTCCGCGTGGGTATCATTGCCCAGCCGAACTGGCAGTCGAAAGACGACTTCATGAAGCTCGGCGAACCGAACCTGTTCTTCGGTGTGGCCGCCGGCAATATGGACTCGATGATCAACCGCTACACCGCGGACAAGAAGATCCGTTCCGACGATGCCTACACCCCTGGTGGCCTGGCCGGCAGCCGTCCGGACCGTGCCAGCCTGGTGTACAGCCAGCGCTGCAAGGAGGCCTACAAGCATGTGCCGATCGTGCTCGGCGGCATCGAGGCTTCGCTGCGCCGCATCGCCCACTACGACTACTGGCAGGACAAGGTTCGTCACTCGATCCTGATCGACGCCAGCGCCGACATCCTGCTGTTCGGCAACGCCGAGCGTGCGGTGGTCGAGGTGGCCCAGCGCCTGTCCAACGGTGAGAAGATCGAGACCATCACCGACGTGCGCGGCACCGCCTTCGTGCGCCGCGATACTCCGCAAGGCTGGTACGAGATCGACTCCACCCGTATCGACCGCCCGGGGCGCGTCGACAAGATCATCAACCCGTACGTGAACACCCAGGACACCCAGGCCTGTGCCATCGAGCAGGCCAAGGGCGACCAGGAGGATCCGAACGAAGCCAAGGTGGTGCAGATTCTCGACAGCCCGGCCGTGACCCGGGAAAAGTCGGTGATCCGCCTGCCATCCTTCGAAAAGGTGCGTAACGACCCCGTGCTCTATGCCCATGCCAACCGCGTGCTGCACCTGGAGACCAACCCGGGCAACGCTCGCGCGCTGGTGCAGAAGCACGGTGAAGTGGATGTGTGGTTCAACCCGCCACCCATCCCCATGAGCACCGAGGAAATGGACTACGTGTTCGGCATGCCTTACGCCCGTGTGCCGCACCCGGCCTATGGCAAGGAGCGCATCCCGGCCTACGAGATGATCCGTTTCTCGGTGAACATCATGCGTGGCTGCTTCGGTGGCTGTACCTTCTGCTCGATCACCGAGCACGAAGGCCGCATCATCCAGAACCGCTCGCACGAGTCGATCCTGCACGAAATCGAAGAGATGCGTGACAAGGTGCCGGGCTTCACCGGCGTGGTCTCGGACCTTGGCGGGCCGACTGCCAACATGTACCGCATCGCCTGCAAAAGCCCCGATATCGAGAAGCACTGCCGCAAGCCGTCGTGCGTGTTCCCGGGTATCTGCGAAAATCTCAATACCGACCACAGCTCGCTTATCGAGCTGTACCGCAAGGCCCGTGCCTTGCCGGGTGTGAAAAAGATCCTGATTGCTTCCGGCCTGCGCTACGACCTGGCGGTGGAATCGCCGGAGTACGTCAAGGAACTGGTCACCCACCACGTTGGCGGCTACCTGAAGATTGCCCCGGAGCACACCGAGCGTGGCCCGCTGGACAAGATGATGAAGCCGGGTATCGGCACCTACGACCGCTTCAAGCGCATGTTCGAGAAGTTCTCGAAAGAAGCGGGCAAGGAGCAGTACCTGATCCCGTACTTCATTGCCGCGCACCCTGGTACCACCGACGAAGACATGATGAACCTGGCCCTGTGGCTGAAGGGCAACGGCTTCCGCGCCGACCAGGTACAGGCGTTCTACCCGTCGCCAATGGCCTCGGCCACGGCCATGTACCACTCAGGCAAGAACCCGCTGCGCAAGGTGACCTACAAGAGCGAAGGGGTGGAGATCGTCAAGAGCGACGAGCAACGCCGTCTGCACAAGGCGTTCTTGCGCTATCACGACCCGAAGGGCTGGCCGATGCTGCGTGAAGCGCTGCAGCGGATGGGGCGCGCCGACCTGATCGGGCCGGGCAAGCACCAGCTGATTCCGGCGCACCAGCCGCAGACCGACAGCTACCAGAGCGCGCGCCGCAAGAACTCGACCCCGGCGGGGAGCCACAAGGTGGGCAAGGACCAGAAGATCCTGACCCAGCACACCGGCCTGCCGCCGCGTGGCAGCGATGGCAGCAAGCCGTGGGACAAGCGCGAGAAGGCCAAGGCCGAGGCGTTTGCGCGTAACCAGCAGGCGGCCAAGGAGCGCAAAGAGGCGAGCAAGGGCGGCAAGGGCAACAAGAAGCCGCGTCAGCCTGTCATTCCCCGCTGATTTTGAAGGCTACATAGAGCCCTGTGGGAGCGGGTTCACCCGCGAATGCGTCGGTAGATCCACTATCGATTCGCGGGTGAACCCGCTCCCACAGGGGCAGTGTTCGGCCCATCCATCTGGATCAGTCAGGCTGCTTGTCGACCCACTTAGGCGCGACCGGCGCCACAAAGCTGTCCATCCCGTCCAGCAGCTCGTCTGGCTGCTGCCCCAGCAGCAACATCGCCCGGTGTTGCGGGCGCACGAAACCTTCTTCGACGATATGGTCGAGGAACCCGCCCAGCTTGTCATAGAAACCGTTCACATCCAGTAGCCCGAGCGGCTTGGCGTGATAGCCCAGCTGCCCCCAGGTCCACACTTCGAACAGTTCCTCCAGCGTACCCAGCCCACCCGGCAAGGCAATGAAGGCATCGCTCAGCTCGGCCATGCGGGCCTTGCGCGCATGCATGCCATCCACCACTTCCAGGCGGGTCAGGCCCTTGTGGCCGACCTCAGCGTCCAGCAGGCTCTGCGGAATGATCCCGATCACTTCGCCACCGGCCGCCATGGCCGCATCTGCCACCACACCCATCAAGCCGACCGCGCCACCGCCATACACCAGGGTCAAACCACGGCGGGCAATGGCCTGGCCCAGCGCGACGGCTGCTTCACGGTAGGCAGGGTTGGCGCCCATGCTGGCGCCGCAGAACACACAAACGGAACGTACGGGCATTGCTCATCTCCTGTCACTCAGGCGCACAGGGTACGGCGCATGCCTGTCAGTTCCAAGGGCGGGTTCATTCTGGCCGGGAGAATTCGCAGATTGCACCTGTGGCCCCGTGGGCGTAGGCAGCGAGCAGGCTATTGAGGAAGTTGGAGATGGGCATTTGGTATTGCTCCTAAATGAGAGGTTGTCTCATCGTCCAATAAAAGGGCATGATGTGCCGTTAGAATTGTTGTATACAATCCATTGAACAAATTTACTGGCTGGCCTCTTGACGCCCCCTTGACCCATATCACCAAGGGGCTGAACGGTTTCAGGCAGTCTCGCAATTGATAAAACCCTGCCAAGGAGATTCATGATGTTTGCGAAAGCTGTAGCGGTATCTCTGCTGACCCTCGCCAGCGCTTCTGTCTTCGCCGCCGAGTGCTCGGTCACTGTCGACTCGACTGACCAGATGTCCTACACCAGCAAGGAATTCACTGTCGACAAGAGCTGCAAGGAATTCACCGTCAAACTGACCCACTCCGGCAACCTGCCGAAGAACGTCATGGGCCACAACCTGGTGATCAGCAAGACTGCCGACATGCAGGCTATTGCCACCGAAGGCATGAGCCAGGGTCTGGATAAGGACTACCTGAAGGCTGACAACGCCGCGATCATCGCTCACACCAAGATGATCGGCGCGCCTGAGAAAGAAACCGAAGTGAAGTTCGACACATCCAAGCTGGAAGCCGGTGGTGACTACAGCTTCTTCTGCACCTTCCCGGGCCACATCTCGATGATGAAAGGCAAGGTCGTGGTCAAGTAATCAAAGGCTGACGGCGAACCCTGTAGGAGCGGGTTCACCCGCGAATGCGTCGGTGGGTTCTCCATCGTATTCGCGGAAAACCCGTTCCTACAGGTTTTTCTATAGCCTTATCAAGGTGCGAACGGCAGTTCGCGCTTGTGCTGGGTCTTGCGGTAGGTGGCGACGATGATGTCGAACGCTGTCTGGTCAACCGGCTGCCCATGCAGGAAGGCGTCGATCTGCTGGTAGGTCACGCCATGTGACGCTTCGTCCGGCTTGCCCGGCTCCAGGTCTTCCAGGTCGGCCGTTGGCACCTTCTCCACCAGTGATTCCGGCGCACCGAAGCTACGCGCAATCGCCCGCACCTGATTCTTCACCAGCCCACTCAGCGGCGCCAGGTCGCAGGCACCATCACCAAACTTGGTGAAGAAGCCCATTACTGCCTCGGCCGCGTGGTCGGTACCGATCACCAGACCTGCGCGGGCGCCAGCGATGGTGTACTGGGCGACCATCCGGGTACGCGCCTTGACGTTGCCAACCACGAAGTCCACCAGCGTCGGCGAGCCGTTTTTCAACTCCACCACTTCGGCCGCCAATGCACGCACTGCCGGGGCGATATCCACAGTGTGAACTTCATCCGCCTTGATCACTTCCAGGCATGCCTGGGCGTCATGCTCATCATGCTGTACCTGGTACGGCAGGCGCACGGCAATGAAGGTGTAGGCCTTGTCGCCGGTCTCGGCACGCAGCTCGTTGATGGCACGCTGGGCGAGCAGGGCGGCAGTCAGTGAGTCGACGCCACCGCTAATGCCCAGCACCAAGGTCTTGAGCCGGGCGTTGGCCAGGCAGTCCTTGATGAACGCCACGCGCCGGGCGACTTCGGCCTCGAGCGCTGCCGCGTCGGCGAACGGCGGCTGTACCTTCAGCGCCTGGGCAATCTCTTGCTGAACCGCTTGCATGGGTTACTCCTTGCTGGGGACTTTGAATACGTGACGCATGTAGGCGACGAAGTTCTCGTCGCGGCACTGGGTCTTGGCGGCTTCATCAGAAATCTTGGCCACCGGCGCGCCGTTGCAGTCGGTCATTTTAAGCACGATGCTCATGGGTGCCACGCCCGGGATGTCGCAGGTCAGGTTGGTGCCGATGCCAAAGCTGACGTTGATGCGGCCGCGCAGGGCACGGAAAATTTCCAGTGAGCGGGTCAGGTTGAGGCCGTCTGAGAACACCAGGGTCTTGGTCATCGGGTCGATACCCAGTTTCTGGTAATGGGCAATGGCCTTTTCCGCCCAGGCTACCGGCTCGCCCGAATCATGGCGCAGGCCGTCGAACAGCTTGGCGAAGTACAGGTCGAAATCGCCGAGGAAGGCATCCATGGTGATGCAGTCGGTCAGGGCGATGCCGAGCAGACCACGGTACTCGCGTACCCAGCAATCCAGCGCGGCAATTTGGCTGTCGATCAGCCGTGGGCCGAGCTGCTGGTGGGCCATGATCCACTCGTGGGCCATGGTGCCCAGCGGTTTGATATCCAGTTTCCATGCCAGGTCGACGTTGCTGGTACCGACAAAGCGGCCGGGGAAGTCGTCGCGCAGCACCCGTACCACCTCCGCCTGCACGCGGCTGGAAAAGCGCCGGCGGGTGCCGAAGTCGGCCACCTGCAGTTCGGCCAGCTCGTCATCGCTGGCATGCGCGCGCAGCCAGTCGAACTTGCGGTACAACTGGTCCCGCGCCTCGGCCAGGCGCATGTGCGGGTGCAGATTGCGGTTGCGTACTTCGCTGATGATGGCCAGCAGCGGCACTTCGAACAGGATCACATGCAGCCATGGACCTTTCAGGCGCAGGAACAGTTGGTCGTTTTCAATGCCGACGTGCACGTAACGCAGGTTGAAGCGGAACAGGCGCAGAAAGCGTAAAAAGTCGGGTTTGAGGAAGCTGATGCGTTCGAGGAAGGTCAGCTGGCCATCGTCCAGGGTGAGGTCGCCAAGCCGTTCGAGCTGATTGCGAATTTCGCCGAGGTAGGGGCGCAGGTCCTCACCGTTGCGACAGCGGAATTCCCATTCGACGTCGGCGTCCGGGTAGTTGTGCAGCACACCTTGCATCATGGTGAGTTTGTAGAAGTCGGTGTCGAGCAGGTTGTGCACGATGCGCTCGGCGAATGCGCTTTCGCTCATCAAGGGGGCTCCGGAAGCGGCGATTGGCAGACATTGTGCCAGCCTTTTACCCCTTGTGTGGCTGTTCCGGCCTCTTCGCGGGCAAGCCCGCTCCTACACGGTGCGGGGACGAGGAGCGGGCTTGCCCGCGAAGAGGCCGGAACGGCCTAAACAGAGGTGTTTTTCCGTGCACAAGCTAGCCTTGAAACGGTGCCGCCTGTAGCAATCGTGCACCAGCGGTGTGCAGTTCGGTGACGTCCCGCTGTTACAGGTCGGTTGCACGTAAACACTTGCCAGGGTTGCAATGATGGCACTCGACGGTTGCTCCTTGTCTGTATGTATGGTGGCGCCTGCCGCGTGGCAGACGGTTGCACGCTCAATAAAGAAAAGGCCGCCCGTCGCCTACAGGCACCCTTCACAGTGTGTTTTCCCGGAAGACAAAACCGATGGCACGACCCTTGCTCGGAGTACCAGGCTGAGAAGTTGTAGTGCCAACCAAAAAAACTCTAGGAGCACCACCTCATGTCGCAGACGTTTTACAAGAAAGGTTTCCTGGCTCTGGCCGTAGCTACGGCCCTGGGTGTTTCTTCGTATGTTCAGGCCGACGTCAAGATCGGTGTAGCGGGCCCCATGACCGGGGCAAACGCAGCGTTTGGCGAGCAGTACATGAAAGGTGCGCAGGCAGCGGCCGACAAGATCAACGCCGCCGGTGGCGTGAATGGCGAGAAAATCGTTCTGGTCAAAGGCGATGACGCCTGTGAACCGAAGCAAGCCGTGTCCGTGGCCAACCGCCTGGTCGATCAGGACAAGGTGATCGGCGTGGTGGGCCACTTCTGTTCCTCCAACACGATCCCGGCGTCCGAGGTATATGACGAGGCGGGCGTGATTGCCATCACTCCAGGCTCCACCAACCCAGCGGTCACTGAGCGCGGCTTGAGCGCCATGTTCCGCATGTGCGGCCGTGACGACCAGCAGGGTATCGTCGCTGGCGACTACATCGTCGACGTGCTCAAGGGCAAGAAGATCGCGGTGTTGCACGACAAGGACACCTACGGCCAGGGCCTGGCTGACGCGACCAAGGCGCAGCTGGAAAAGCGCGGCGTGAAGCCCGTGCTGTACGAAGGCCTGACCCGTGGCGAGAAAGACTTCAGCGCGGTGGTCACCAAGATCCGCTCTACCGGTGCCGACGTGGTCTACTTCGGCGGCCTGCACCCGGAAGCCGGCCCGCTGGTTCGCCAGTTGCGCGAGCAGGGCCTGAAGGACGTCAAGTTCATGTCCGATGACGGCATCGTCACCGACGAACTGGTGTCCACCGCCGGCGGCGCGCAATACGTGGACGGCGTGTACATGACCTTCGGCGCCGACCCGCGCCTGCTGCCAGACAGCAAGGCGGTGGTGGAAGAGTTCCGCAAGGCCGGCACTGAGCCTGAGGGCTACACCCTGTACGCCTACGCTTCGCTGCAGGCCCTGGCTGCCGCGTTCAACGGCGCGAAGTCGAACAAGGGCGAAGACGCTGCCAAGTGGCTCAAGGCCAACCCGGTGCAGACCGTCATGGGCGAGAAGAAGTGGGACAGCAAGGGCGACCTGACCGTCTCCGACTACGTGGTCTACCAGTGGGACAAGACCGGTAAATACCACCAGCTGGAAAAACAAAAATAACAACGGCCCGCGGCCCGGGCTGTTGCTCGGGCCCAAAGCCCCGCGGTACCTGTCTTTATTCGTAGATCTGCACAGTTCTGCGCTGCGAGGGCCCCGCACAGGTGGCCCGCGCCGTGGTCGGCGCTCGTGCAATCTCAATCAGGTGAGATTGCGTTATGGATGGTATTTTCCTGCAGCAACTGGTCAACGGTCTGACCCTCGGGTCGGTCTATGGCCTGATCGCCATCGGCTACACAATGGTCTATGGCATTATCGGCATGATCAACTTCGCGCACGGCGAGGTGTACATGATCTCCGCTTACCTCGCGGCGATCAGCCTGGCATTGCTGGCTTACTTCGGTGTCGAATCGTTCCCCCTGCTGATGCTGGGCACCCTGTTGTTCACCATCGTCGTCACCGGCGTTTATGGCTTCACCATCGAGCGCATCGCCTACAAACCGCTGCGTAACTCCACCCGCCTGGCACCGCTGATCAGTGCCATCGGCATTTCGCTGATCCTGCAGAACTACGCACAGATCAGCCAGGGCGCCCGCCAGCAAGGCGTGCCAACCCTGTTGGAAGGCGCCATGCGTGTCGAAGTCGGAACCGGCTTCGTGCAACTGACTTACACCAAGATCTTTATCCTGGTGGCGGCATTCGTCGGCATGGGCCTGCTGACCTACGTGATCAAGTACACCAAGCTCGGCCGCATGTGCCGTGCCACCCAGCAAGACCGCAAGATGGCCTCGATCCTGGGTATCAACACCGATCGGGTGATTTCCTACGTGTTCGTCATCGGTGCAGTGATGGCCGCCCTGGCAGGCGTGCTCATCACCATGAACTACGGCACCTTCGACTTCTACGCCGGTTTCATCATCGGTATCAAGGCGTTCACTGCCGCAGTGCTCGGTGGCATCGGCTCGCTGCCGGGTGCGATGCTCGGCGGGATCATCCTGGGTATTTCCGAGTCGCTGTTCTCAGGCCTGATCAACTCCGACTACAAGGATGTGTTCAGCTTCTCGCTGCTGGTGTTGATCCTTATCTTCCGCCCACAAGGCCTGCTGGGTCGCCCGCTCGTGGCTAAGGTGTGAACATGTCCGTTGCCAAAACTGCCTCTGTTAGCGAAACCAAGGGTTTCGACCTTAAACGCAGCCTGCTGGAGACCATTGTCGCTGGCCTGCTGGCACTTATCGTGTTCGGTCCGGTCGTTGGCGTGGTACTTGACGGCTACACCTTCAATGCCGAGCCGCGCCGCGTGGCCTGGCTGGTCGGCGGTGTGATGGTTGGGCGCTTCCTGCTCAGCCTGTTCCTGCAGACTGCCCCCGGGCAACGCATGCTCCTGGGCTTCGACAGCGGTGGCTCGGGCGTGCATGTGACCGCCCCGGACTACAAGTCGCGCCTGCGCTACATCATCCCTGCGCTGATCGTGATTGCCATCGTTTTCCCGATCTTCGCCAACAAGTACCTGCTGACCGTGGTCATCCTCGGCCTGATCTACGTACTGCTGGGCCTTGGCCTGAACATCGTGGTCGGCCTGGCCGGCCTGCTCGACCTGGGGTATGTGGCGTTCTATGCCATCGGTGCCTACGGCCTGGCGCTGGGTTATCAATACCTGGGGCTGGGCTTCTGGAGCGTGCTGCCGTTGGCGGCCATCGCTGCGGCGCTGGCGGGGTGCATCCTCGGATTCCCGGTGTTGCGCATGCACGGTGACTACCTGGCGATCGTGACGCTGGGCTTTGGCGAGATCATCCGCCTGGTGCTGAACAACTGGCTATCGTTCACCGGTGGCCCCAACGGCATGCCGGCGCCCTCACCCACTCTCTTCGGCCTGGAGTTCGGCCGCCGGGCCAAGGATGGCGGCGTGCCGATCCACGAGTTCTTCGGCTTCGAGTACAACGCCAGCCTCAAGTTCGTGTTCATCTACGCGGTGCTGTTCATGGTCGTGCTGGCTGTGCTGTACATCAAGCATCGTCTGACCCGCATGCCGGTCGGCCGGGCCTGGGAAGCGCTGCGCGAAGACGAGATCGCCTGCCGTTCGATGGGCCTGAACCACGTGTTGGTCAAGCTGTCGGCCTTTACTCTGGGTGCCTCGACTGCCGGTCTGGCGGGGGTGTTCTTCGCCACCTACCAAGGCTTCGTCAACCCGTCGTCATTCACATTCTTCGAGTCGGCGCTGATCCTCGCCATCGTCGTGCTGGGCGGAATGGGCTCGACCGTGGGCGTGGTCATCGCCGCGTTCGTGCTGACCGTGGCGCCGGAGCTGCTGCGCAGCTTCTCCGAGTACCGCGTGCTGTTGTTCGGCGTGCTGATGGTGCTGATGATGATCTGGCGACCGCGTGGGCTGATCCGCATCAGCCGTGCCGGTGTGACCCCGCGTAAAGGAGTGGCGCCATGAGCGACGATATCATTCTCTCGGTCGACAACCTGATGATGCAGTTCGGTGGCATCAAGGCGCTCAGCGACGTCAGCCTGAAGGTCCGGCGCAACCAGATCTTTGCCCTGATCGGCCCTAACGGCGCCGGCAAGACCACGGTGTTCAACTGCCTGACCGGCTTTTACAAGGCCAGTGGCGGACGTATCGAGCTGAACGTGCGTGGCAGCCACACCAACGTCATCCAACTGCTCGGCGAACGCTTCCAGGCGGCCGACTTCTTATCGCCTGCGCGCTTTGCCAACCGTATGTACTACAAGATGTTCGGTGGTACCCACTTGGTCAATCGCGCCGGCCTGGCGCGCACCTTCCAGAACATTCGCCTGTTCAAGGAAATGTCGGTGGTGGAGAACCTGCTGGTGGCCCAGCATATGTGGGTCAACCGCAACTTGCTGGCCGGGGTGCTCAACACCAAGGCCTACCGCAAGGCCGAAAGCGATGCACTGGATCACGCCTTCTATTGGCTGGAAGTGGTCGACCTGGTCGATTGCGCCAACCGCCTGGCCGGCGAGCTGTCGTATGGCCAGCAGCGGCGCCTGGAAATTGCCCGGGCCATGTGCACGCGGCCGAAGATCATCTGCCTGGACGAGCCGGCGGCGGGCCTGAACCCGCAGGAAACCGAGGCACTCAGCCGCATGATCCGTGTGCTGCGTGACGAGCACGACATCACGGTGGTGCTGATCGAGCACGACATGGGTATGGTCATGAGCATTTCCGACCATATCGTGGTGCTGGACCACGGCACTGTGATTGCCGAAGGTGCGCCGCAGGACATCCGCCACAACCCGACGGTGATTGCCGCCTACCTGGGTGCAGACGAAGAGGAACTGGTATGAGTGCACCCATTCTCGAGCTGAAGGACCTGGACGTCTTCTATGGGCCGATCCAGGCGCTGAAGAAAGTCTCGATGCACATCAACGAGGGCGAGACTGTAAGCCTGATCGGTGCCAACGGTGCCGGCAAGTCGACCCTGCTGATGTCGATTTTCGGCCAGCCGCGGGCTGCATCCGGGCGTATCGTGTACCGCGGCACCGACATCACCCGCAAATCCTCGCACTACATCGCCTCCAACGGCATTGCCCAGTCGCCGGAAGGGCGCCGGGTGTTTCCCGACATGTCCGTCGAAGAGAACCTGATGATGGGGACCATCCCCATTGGCGACAAGCATGCCGACGAAGACATGCAGCGCATGTACGAGCTGTTCCCGCGGTTGAAGGAGCGGCGTAACCAGCGGGCCATGACCATGTCCGGTGGCGAGCAGCAAATGCTGGCGATTGCCCGGGCACTGATGAGCCGGCCGAAGTTGCTGTTGCTGGACGAGCCCTCGCTGGGGCTGGCGCCGATCGTGGTCAAGCAGATTTTCTCTACCCTGCGAGAGTTGGCCAAGACCGGGATGACCATCTTCCTGGTGGAGCAGAACGCCAACCATGCGCTGAAACTGTCGGACCGGGCGTATGTGATGGTCAACGGGCAGATTCGCATGACCGGGACCGGGCAGGAACTGTTGGTCAATGAGGAAGTGCGTAACGCTTATCTTGGTGGGCACTGAGTGGTATGCAGGGGCTGCAATGCAGCCCCTTCCCAATGTGGAAAACTTGTCGTTCCCTTCTCTCGCCACACGCCAATATTCCCCCGCAAGCCATTGTTTCCACAGGCCATATCTTTTCCACGGATAATGTGGAGCCGCCTGTGGAAAACATGGTGGCATATCGCTCGATGCCTTTAGACTCAGGCCCTGTAGCGATATGATCATTTTTTGTTCATATCCCCTTAGTGGATGGTTTTCCCCAGTTTTCAAAGGCCCTGCGTGCACTTCGTGCGCAGCGCAAAGCCTGTGGATAACTCTGTGAAAAAACGTTGGACAGACCGCTGCAGGCGGCATGCTTGAAAGCCTTGCGCCATCACCTGAAAGATGTCCACCGACCACGGAGCGCTGAAAGGGTTCCGTGCAGTGAACAAGTTGCCCCCAATCCGTGGGGAAAGCCTTGTGGATAACATGCGCATACCTGGCGGCGAGCCCTCTGCAGCAAGGGTTTGACGAGTATGAACAAAAAATGAACAGCCCCTTAGCGGCTTGCTGCCTGCGCCGTGCGCGGGCATGCTGCAAAGCTGCCATGACAACCTACCGTGAGGAACAGAGCATGACGTCCACCGTATTCATCACTGGCGCGACTTCCGGTTTCGGCGAGGCCACCGCCCGCCGCTTCGCCGAAGCCGGCTGGAAGCTGGTACTCACTGGGCGCCGCAAAGAGCGCCTGGATGCCCTGTGCGCTGAACTGTCGACCAAGACCGAAGTGCATGGCCTGGTGCTGGATGTGCGTGACCGCAAGGCCATGGAGCAGGCTATTGCCCATCTGCCGGTCGGCTTTGAAAAGATTCGCGGTCTGGTGAACAACGCCGGCTTGGCGCTGGGTGTGGATGCTGCGCAGAACTGCAGCCTGGACGACTGGGAAACCATGGTCGACACCAACATCAAGGGCCTGATGTTCACCACTCGTTTGCTGCTGCCACGGCTCATCGCCCATGGCCGTGGCGCGACGATCCTGAATGTCGGGTCTGTGGCGGGCAATTATCCGTACCCGGGCAGCAACGTGTATGGCGGCACCAAGGCCTTCGTCGGGCAGTTCTCGCTGAGCCTGCGTTGCGACCTGCGCGGTACCGGCGTGCGTGTGAGCAACATCGAGCCGGGCCTGTGCGAGAGCGAGTTCTCGCTGGTGCGCTTCGGGGGCGACCAGGCCAAGTACGATGCTACCTACGCGGGTGCGGAGCCGATCCAGCCACAGGATATTGCCGAGACCATCTTCTGGATCCTCAATCAGCCGGCACACATCAACATCAACAGCCTGGAACTGATGCCGGTGAGCCAGGACTGGGCAGGGTTCTCGATCGATCGTTCGGCCAAGGGCTGATAATTGTTGCTGGGGCCGCCTTGCGGCCCATTGGCGGAGGCCCCCACAAAGACCCAACAGCTTCAAGGGCAGTGCAGCTTGTGGGAGCAGGCTTGCCTGCCAAATACGTCAGCTCGGGCGCAGCAACCCTTCCAGGCAGGTCGCTAAATGGTAAGGCGTAGTAGAAGGCATATCGTGCCGGCTAACCGCCCCCTCACCATCCCTGCATTCATACCAGCCGGCGTCACGCAGGAACCGCGCCTCCAGCGCCTGTAACTGCCCCGTCAGCTTCGCCTCGCCACCCGCGCGCAACGCAAGCGCCCGCAGATACTCGGCCTGCGCCCAGATGCGCTGGGAGGCATCGAGCACCCGGCCATCCACATTCAGCATTGCCAGCACTGCCGCATCTTTCACCCCGAACTGCTCGGCAAAGCTGAAAGCCCGGTCAATTGAGGCATGTAGCGGCGTGTTACGCAGCAGCGGGGAGGTATGCAACAGATAGAACCACTCGAACTGGTGCCCCGGCTCGAACCAGTTATCCACAACCCCGCGTGGCTTTTCCAGCATCAGGCCATGGGCCGGTTCAATGAAGTGTGCCTCGAGCGCCTGACACAGTTGCAGCAACGACTGGCGGACATGTTCGTCGCCACGCACAGCCAGTACCTGCAGGAACGCTTCGGCCAGGTGCATCTGCGGGTTTTGCAGCGGGCCACTGCCGAGGTCGGCCCAGTCTTCGCCCAGGCAGGCTTCGAAGAGACCATCGTCACGGGTGAACTGCTGGTCGATGATGGCCAGCGCGGCATTCAACGTGGACTCCACCAGGCTTTCGCGCACTTTGCCCCAGTAGTGCGCGCAGGCGAACACGATGAAGGCGTGGGTATACAGGTCCTTGCGCCGGTCCAGCGGCTTGCCGTGGGCGTCGATGCTGTAGAACCAGCCACCGTGCTCGGCATCGTGGAAGTGCTTTTGCAGCGAGCGAAACAGGGCTGCGGCACGCTCGGCGGCACCCGGCTGACCGATACGGCTGCTGAACAGGTAAAGCTGGCGCGCACAGGCCATGGCGCGGTAGCGCTGCACCGGCAACGGATGGTGCTGGGCGTCCAGCGCTTCGTAGGGCAGGGCCATGTCGGCGTTCCAGCCCGGGCCTTGCCACAGCGGCACGATACGTTCGGCGAAGTGCTGGTTGAAGCGGGCCAGTTCGGGCAAGGTGGGGCGGGGGTCGGACATTTAGGCGCTCGTCGCTGTCGGGCAGGGCGCCATGGTAGCAGAAGTGAGGTTTTCAGTAGCCTGGGTTGCCGAGCCCCTGCCAATGCCGTGCCCCGACAAAGATGAAGCGCAACTGCTGGGTGATTTTTTCCTGAGGCGTCAGGGCCTGTGGATAACCCGCTTCCGGGTTGTCGATAAGCTCGGGCAGGGTGGCGAACACGGTCTTGACCACCAGGTCGGCCATCACCGCCAGCGCTGCGCTGTCCAGGTGTTGCCAGCGCTTCATTCGCGCAAGGTCGGTGGCCAGGTCGTCGCTGATATCCTGGCGCAGGCGGGCAATGGCCTGGCGCACGGCCTGTGCACCGCCGTACTGCTCGCGGGCCAGGAACAGGAACTGCGCGCGGTGAGCGGCTACCACGTCGAGGAAGATGCGCACCGAGGCGTCAGTGATGCCGCCCAGTTCGAACTCGTTCTGGCGCACCAGGCGGATGGTCTGGCGGAAGGTGGTGTCGATTTCGGCAACAAGGGCCAGGCCCAGGGCGTCCATGTCGGAGAAGTGCCGATAGAAGCCGGTCGGCACGATGCCAGCTGTCTTCGCCACTTCGCGCAGGCTGATACTGCCGAAACCACGGCCACTCTCCATGAGCAGGCAGGCGGCATCGAGCAGGGCCTGGCGGGTCTGTAGCTTCTGTTCGGCGCGCGGCAGCATGGTGCGGGCTTCTGTAACGGTCAGGCTGGGCACTCTAGATAAAAAAACAAAGCCCGGTCAATGGACCGGGCCTGGAGGGGAGCAAGCGTTGTGACAGAAGTTGTTCTTTTCGGCCATGGCGATCAGCTCACACGGCTGAGTTTAACCAGGCGATCCGAGCCACCTTCGGCAACACGGCCAGCTTGTTCGATCAGGCGGTCCGAGCCACCTTCAGCGACACGGCCAGTACGTTCGATCAGGCGGTCCGAGCCACCTTCAGCGACACGGCCAGCTTGTTCGATCAGGCGGTCCGAGCCACCTTCAGCGACACGGCCAGCTTGTTCGATCAGGCGGTCCGAGCCACCTTCAGCGACACGGCCAGCTTGTTCGATCAAGCGATCCGAGCCACCTTCGGCGACACGGCCAGTACGTTCGATCAAGCGATCCGAGCCACCTTCGGCGACACGGCCAGTACGTTCGATCAGTCGATCGGAACCACCTTCAGCTACGGTTTTCAGCGGCTGGGCAATTTCGGCAGCGCTGGAGCGCGCTTCGGATGTCAGGTGTTGCTCGGACGCTGGCAGGGCGAAAGCGTTGGCGGCCAGAAGGGACAGGGTCAGGGTCAGCAGATGGCGTTTCATGATTTCGGTGCTCCTCTCGGGGGCTGGAAAGTGGGTACGGAGCCAATGCTACGCCGCGTAACGCCAGAGAGAAGTTCATATGGGTAATGGTAACAATCGACCATATTGATAGAGGTTGGAAAGGCCTCTATTCCGGACATTACAGGCGTTCTGGAAACCCCATGGCATTGTTGGCGGTGGGTAACAGGTACGTCCTGGTGCGCCGAATTCCTGAGCAAGAGGCCAGGAAAAACTTCGCTATCATGGCGCCATCGATAAAACCTCACGGGTTTTCATCAGTCGGAGTTATTGAGGCCATCGCTGCGCCTGTTTTCTGTCATGCCGCAAGGAGATTTACGCAATGACGCGTCCCGCCAGAATCCTCGTCTGGACCCTCGCCAGCCTGCTTACCGTGCTGGCGATCCTGGTGGTAGTGATTGCCACCTTCGACTGGAACCGCGTCAAGCCACTGCTCAACGAGAAGGTCTCCGAAGCCTTGCATCGGCCCTTCGCGATCAACGGCAACCTCGCCGTGCACTGGCGTACCGAGCCCGAAGAGGGCGGTTGGCGTGCCTGGGTGCCTTGGCCGCACTTCATTGCCGAAGACCTGACGTTGGGCAACCCCGAGTGGCTCAAGGAGCCGAAAATGGTCGGCCTTGAGCGCGTGGAGTTTCGCCTGGCGCCGCTGCCGCTGGTGCTCCAGCAAATCAGCATACCCCGCATCAACCTCACCAAGCCCACTGCCAGCCTCACTCGCCTGGCCGATGGCCGTGCCAACTGGGTCTTCGACTTCGGCCCCAAGGATGAAAACGCTGAACCTTCCAAATGGCAGCTGGACATCGGCGCCATCGGCTTCGATCAGGGCAATGTCAGCTTCGACGACCAGACCCTGAAAACCAGCATGAAGGTGCAGATCGACCCGCTTGGCAAACCAATCCCGTTCAGTGAGATTGTCGGCAAGGCCAGCGCCGAGAAGGTCGGTGGTGCGCAGGACTATGCCTTCGGCCTCAAGGCCCAGGGCCGCTATAAAGGCCAGCCAGTGTCCGGCACCGGCAAGATCGGTGGCCTGCTGGCCCTGCAGGACGCCAGCCAGCCGTTCCCTCTGCAGGCTGACGTGCGCATCGCTGACACCCATGTGGTCCTCGCCGGCACCCTCACCGACCCGCGTAATCTTGGCGCCCTCGACCTGCGCCTGCGTTTGTCGGGTGCCAGCCTGGGTAACCTCTACCCCTTGACCGGGGTCACCTTGCCTGACACCCCGGCCTATTCCACCGACGGTCGCCTCAGCGCCAACCTGCGTGCGGCGCCAGGGGCGACGTTCAATTACCAGGGCTTCAACGGCAAGATCGGCGACAGCGATATCCACGGGGACCTGGCCTTCGTTGCCAGCCAGCCACGGCCCAGACTGTCCGGTAACCTGGTATCGAACCAGTTGCTGTTCAAGGACCTGGCGCCGCTGATCGGCGCCGACTCCAATGCCGAACAGAAGGCCCGCGGCGGTGCCAGCAAGCAGCCTGTGGGCAAGGTGCTGCCAGTGGAGGCGTTTCGCACCGAGCGCTGGCGCGCGATGGATGCTGACGTCACTTTCGCTGGCAAGCGCATCGTGCACAGCGCGCAACTGCCGTTCAATGATCTGTCGGCCCATGTGATGCTCGAAGACGGCCTGTTGCGCCTGGAGCCCCTGCGCTTTGGCGTGGCCGGCGGCAGCCTGGCCTCCAACATCCGCCTGGACGGGCGCAGTGTGCCCTTGCAGGGGCGTGCGAAGTTGACTGCTCGCGGCTTCAAGCTCAAACAACTGTTCCCCACCTTTGCACCGATGCAGACCAGCTTTGGTGAGCTCAATGGCGACGCCGATATCAGCGGCCGTGGCAACTCGGTAGCCGCCTTGCTGGGGACAGCCAATGGCGACCTGCGCATGCTGATCAACGATGGCGCCATCAGCCGCAGCCTGATGGAAATTGCCGGGTTGAACGTGGGCAACTATGTGGTCGGCAAGCTGTTTGGTGATGAGGACGTGAAGATCAACTGTGCGGCGGCCGATGTTGGCATCAAGGATGGCCTGGCGACTACGCGGCTGTTCATCTTCGATACCGAGAACGCGATCATCTACATCGACGGCACGGCGAATTTCGCTTCCGAGCAACTGGATTTGAACATCACCCCGGAATCGAAAGGGCTGCGGTTGTTCTCGCTGCGTTCACCGTTGTATGTGCGCGGATCGTTCGCCAGACCGAACGCCGGTGTGCAGGCGCTGCCGCTGGCGTTACGTGGCGCAGGGATGGTTGCGCTGGGTGTGGTTGCAGGGCCGGCGGCAGGGTTGCTGGCGCTGATCGCGCCCAGCAGCGGGGATGACCCGAACCAGTGCACGCCGTTGTTGCAGCAGATGAAGGCAGGCAAGGCGCCGGCGACAGTGAACGCGCGGAAATAGCAAGGGGCCGCAAGCGGCCCCAGGAGAGTGTCAGAAATCAAAGGCCTTGCAGCAGGTCGGACATATCGTCCGCGTGCTCTTCTTCCTGCGCCAGGATGTCTTCGAATATACGACGGGTAGTCGGGTCTTTATCCCCGATGTACTGAATGATTTCCCGGTAGCTGTCTATGGCGATCCGCTCTGCCACCAGGTCTTCCAGCACCATCTCTTTCAGCGAGTTGCCGGCCACGTACTGGGCATGCGAGTTCTTGGTCAGGTTGTCGGGGTTGAAGTCCGGTTCCCCACCCAGTTGCACGATGCGCTCGGCCAACTTGTCGGCATGTTCGGCTTCCTGGTTGGCATGTTCCAGAAATTCCTCGGCAGCCACACCGGCCTTGATGCCGCTGGCCATGAAGTAGTGGCGTTTGTAGCGCAGCACACAGACCAGTTCGGTGGCCAGCGATTCATTAAGCAGGCGCAGGATCTGCTCACGGTCGGCGTGGTAACCCTCGGTCACTGCACCTTGCTCCACATGCTGGCGTGCACGCTCGCGCAGGGTTTTCACATCGGTCAGTTCAACATTGCTCATGGTTATCTCCAGCAGGGGTCAGGGTCAGGTTGGAGCGCAGGCTTACGCGCCATGCAGGGCGTCGCTGTCCTCTTGGCGTTGTTTGCAGGTCTTGAAGCCTTTGGCATCGACATGGCCGGTGGCATCGAAGCGCACGTAGTAGGGTTGCTGATTGCCAGCGTGGTTGAGGATGTAGTCGTTGCAGGTGCCCCCGTGCGGCAGGTCGATCACGCTCGACGGGCTGCCGCCAATGGCGATGACCTTCTGCATGGTCATACCGTGCTCCACCTGTTTGACCAGCGGCTCGTCGCGGTAGGTAACGTAATCCACCGGGTTTTCCGGGCGGCTGCCGCAGGCGGCCAGGGTGGCGCTTGCCAGAAGGATTGCCAGGGTCTGCTTGTACATGGTCCCGCTCCTTGCAAAGGGTCTGTGTGGTTTTTGAACCACAGCGCGCGCCAAGAGTTCGATTGCGATGGTCATCATGGCCGCTGTAGTGTTGACCCGTCGTCCACGCAAAGGAGCTGCGGCAATGCAGCAGGAGTTGGCCACGCGATACCCGCTGGTGCTGGTGCCGGGCATGCTCGGGTTTGTCCGGATGGTGCTCTACCCCTACTGGTTCGGCATTGTGCCGGCCTTGCGCAAGGGCGGGGCGCAGGTGTTTCCGGTGCAGGTTTCGCCGCTGCATTCCAGCGAGGTGCGCGGCGAACAGTTGCTGGCGATCATTGACGACATTTGCCAACGTACCGGCGTCGACAAGGTCAACCTCATCGGCCACAGCCAGGGCGCCCTGAGCGCGCGTTACGCAGCGGCCAAACGGCCGGGGCGGGTGGCGTCGGTCACCTCGGTGGCGGGGCCCAACCATGGCTCCGAGCTGGCCGACCACCTGGAACGCACGGCACCGGGCGATTCACCCCAGGGGCGCATCCTCAAGGCTGTGCTGCATGGGTTTGCCGTGCTGCTGGTGTGGCTGGAAACCGGCTGGCGTCGTGAGCCGCTGCCGGTAGATGTGCACGCCTCGCACCAGTCGCTGACCAGCGCCGGGGTGGCACTGTTCAACCAGGCTTATCCACAGGGCCTGCCGCAAACCTGGGGTGGGGAAGGGGCTTATGAGGTCAATGGCGTACGCTATTACTCCTGGTCCGGCACCTTGCAACCGGGCCTGACAGACCAGGGGCGCAACCGCTTCGACGGCAGCAGCCGCTTCTGCCGCCTGTTCGCACGCAGCTTCATCAAGGAAAAGGGCCATTGCGATGGCATGGTCGGGCGTTTCAGTTCGCACCTGGGGCAGGTGATCGGCGACGATTACCCGCTCGATCACCTGGACATCGTCAACCAGTCACTCGGTGCAGTGGGCAAAGGCGCCGAGCCGGTGCGGCTGTTCACCGAACATGCCGCCCGGCTCAAGGCGGCAGGGCTTTAGCTCAAGCGCCTTGGCGGCGGATCGGCGTGGTCCAGCGTTCGGCCAGCACTACGCCGGCCAGGGTCAGCAAGCCGCCAGCCAGGTGGTAACTGGCCAGTTGCTCGTCGAGTACCACGGCGGCGATCAGCGCAGTGACCAGCGGCAGCAGGTTGAAGAACAGCGTGGTGCGGCTGGGCCCCAGACGGTGCACGGCCTGCATCCACACCAGTGGCGCGACCATCGAGGCCAGTACGCAGGCATACAGGACCAGGCCGATGTTGTGGCTGTTCAGGCCGGTCTTGTCCGACAGCAGGAACAGCGGTAGCAACACGACGATGGCCACCAGAATCTGCAGGTACAACAGCTGCATCGGCGGCAGGCGCAGCTGCCATTTCTTCAGCAGGAAGCTGTACAGCGCATAGGCCAAGGTGGCCACCAGCATCAACAGGTCGCCGCTGTTCAGCCCTTGCTGCAGCAGGCTGGCGGGGTGGCCGGCGCTGACCACTTCAAGCACGCCAAAGAATGACACCACCGCGCCCAACAAGGCACCGTAGCTCAGGCGCTGGCCCAGCCAGACGATGGACAGCGCCAGTGACATCAGCGGCATCAGCGAGAGGATGATGCCCATGTTGGTGGCACTGGTGATGCCAGCGGCGAAGTAGGCCAGGCTCTGGTACATCGCCATGCCCAGCACGCCGAGCACGAACACCTTGGCCAGGTGCGGACGGATGGCTGCACGGTTGCGCCATACGGCGGGCAGCAGGAACGGGGTGAACAGCAAGGCGGCCAGCAGCCAGCGGTAGAAGCCGATCTCCGCGGGGTGGATGGCGCCAGCCGACATCTTGGTGACCACGGTGTTGCCGGCCCAGATGAGGATGGCGGTGAGGGGGAACAGGTAATTCATGCAGCAGGGTACTCGTTGGGGGCTGGAATGGGGCTGCTTTGCAGCCCTTCGCGGGTGAACCCGCTCCTACGGGGATACACAGACCTGGAGGCTGGCGCAGATCCTGTGGGAGCGGGCGAGCCCGCGAAAGCCAGCAAGGCAGGCCCTCGATAGGCCTGTATTATCGAATGTCTGTCTACAAGCCTATACTTCTATCCAGACAACCGACCCTGCAAAGCAGACAGCATGCCGCGTAAATACCTCGATATCCCCCAGTTCACCCAACTGCCGGCCCCGGTGTACTTCCGCCACGACGAGTTCGTTGCCGACACCCACAGCGCCGTGCACCAACACGCCTGGGGCCAGCTGAACTACACCGCCCACGGCGTGATGCATCTGGATGTGGCCGGCCAGCGCTTCCTGTCGCCGCCGCACTACGCCGTTTGGGTGCCGCCCGACACCGAGCACGGCTGCTACAACCCCCAGGCCATCGTCTATCGTTCCATCTACCTCGACCGCAGCCTGTGCGCAGCCCTGCCAGCGCGCCCGTGCAGCCTGATGATCAGTGACATCCTCAAGGCCATCCTCGGTGACTTCGCCCGGCGCAATCTCAAGGTGGCCGAGGACGAGCGTGACCAGCGCCTGGTACAGGTACTGCTTGACCAGTTGCTGCTGGCGCCCACCTTGGCCTGCTACCTGCCGTTTGCCCACAGCGATGGCTTGCGCCAGGTGCTCGGCGCGCTCAGCGCCGAGCCGGGGGACAACCGCCCGCTGGCCGACTGGGCCGCCCGCGTGCACGTCAGCGAACGCACCCTGGCCCGCCAGTTTCTGCGCGAACTGGGCATCAGCTTTGGCGAATGGCGCCTGCGCCTGCGTTTTCTGCGTGCCATCGAAGCGCTGGAAGCCGGCCTGCCGATTCAGGCCATTGCCTTCGACCTTGGCTACAGCAGCGCTTCGGCGTTCATCGCCATGTTCCAGCGCCAGGCCCGGTGTACGCCCGAGCAGTACCGCCGGCAGGCGCGGGCGGGGCGCTGAACATTCTTGGCTACACTCAGCTCGACCCCGTGCATCGGGCGCGGAGCCCAGGAGACCACTCCATGAAAGTGCTGCAAATCCCGTTACTGGCGCTGGCGGTGTTGTTCAGTGCCCAAGGTTTCGCTGCCAATACCGCGCAGCAGGAAAAAATGAAAACCTGCAACGCCGACGCCACCGCCAAGGCCCTCAAGGGCGATGAACGCAAAGCGTTCATGAGCACCTGCCTGAAAAAGGATGTGCCACACACCCAGCAAGAGAAAATGAAGACCTGCAATGCTGACGCCACCACCAAAGCCCTGAAGGGGGACGAGCGCAAGGCGTTCATGAGTGACTGCCTGAAGAAGAAATGACCTGCGCCTATGCCTGCGCCGCCAAGGCTGGCAGACTGCGGCATTCCCGCTGTCTGCCGTCGAGGCTGTATGACCTTTACCCCCCGTCAGATCACCCTGGCCAGCCTGATCATCGTCATGGCCGGGCTGCTGCTGGCTTTGCCCCTGAAGTTGCTGCCCAGCCTGCTGGCCGGTCTTCTGGTGTTCGAACTGGTCAACATGCTGACCCCGCGCCTGCAACCGCTGTTTGCTGGCCAGCGTGCGCGCTGGCTGGCCGTGGCGCTGCTCGGCACTTTGGTGGTCAGCACCCTGACACTGCTGATTGCCGGTGCCTTCAGCTTCCTGCTGCACGAGGCGGAAAACCCCGGTGCCTCGCTGGACAAGTTCATTGCCCTGGTCGAGCAGGCCCGCGGTCAGTTGCCACCCTTCATCGAGGGCTACCTGCCGGCCAGTGCCGCAGAGTTCAAGGTGGCCATCGGCGACTGGATCAAGAGTCACCTGAGCGATTTGCAGTTGGTGGGCAAGGGCATGGCACACATGTTCGTGACGCTGCTGATCGGCATGATCCTCGGCGCCATCATCGCTTTGCAGCGCATTCCCGATGTTTCCCGGCGCAAGCCCCTGGCGGCGGCGCTGTTCGAGCGTCTTAGCCTGCTGGTGAAGGCGTTTCGCAACATCGTGTTCGCACAAATCAAGATCTCGCTGCTCAACACGATCTTCACCGGCGTTTTCCTGGCCGTGGTGATGCCACTGTTCGACGTGCACCTGCCGCTGACCAAGACGCTGATCGTGCTGACCTTCCTGCTGGGCCTGCTGCCGGTGATCGGCAACCTGATGTCCAATACCTTGATCACCATCGTCGGCCTGTCGCTGTCGATCTGGGTGGCGGCGGCGGCGCTGGGTTACCTGGTCGTCATCCACAAGATCGAGTACTTCCTCAACGCGCGGATCGTGGGTGGGCAGATCAGTGCCAAGGCATGGGAATTGCTGCTGGCGATGCTGGTATTCGAGGCGGCGTTCGGGCTGCCTGGTGTCGTGGCGGGGCCCATCTACTATGCCTATCTGAAGAGTGAGCTGAAGCGGGCGGAGCTGGTCTGATCATGTAGTGGCTTGTACCGGCCCTTTCGCGGGTAAACCCGCTCCTACAGGGGCCTGTGGTCAATCACCGATGTGTCTCCACCCCGATCGGGCGTAGGAGCGGGTTTACCCGCGAATACGGTAGCGGCGGCATCGGTGAACGGCGGGTAGAGATTGGCCAGCAGGGCCGGCCT
>NZ_JBICKE010000022.1:0-33762 GCF_043103865.1 Pseudomonas sp. yb_5 | reverse complement strand
ATTGGCTAGCAGGGCCGGCCTCTTCGCGGGTAAACCCGCTCCTACGAGGGCCTGCGCCCAATCACCGACCTGTGTCCACCACCGCTCCTACAGGTGCAGTACCAGAGACCTGCTCAGGCGACGCAAGCCTCCAGGGCTTGAGCCTCTACCCCCAGCAACCGGCTGATCCGCGCGCAGTCATCTTCCCGGCGCAACTCGGCAAACAACACCACCGCTTCAGGGTAACTGCGAGTCAGCATCGCCAGCCACTGCTTCATCCGCCCCGGCGCATAACGCGGCGACAATTTGGCCTGAGCCTGACACCAGAACTCACGCAACAGAGGCAACAAGTCCTGCCAGCTCATCGGCTGATAGTCGCGCCCGTCCCGCGCCGCTGCAATCTGCAGACCCAGGTCCGGGCGCGATACCAGCCCACGCCCGAGCATGATGTCTTCAGCGCCACTGACCTCGCGGCAACGCCGCCAGTCATCAACCGTCCAGATCTCGCCATTGGCGAACACCGGCACCTTGACCACATCCTGTACCCGCGCCACCCACTCCCAGTGCGCTGGCGGCTTGTAGCCCTCAACCTTGGTCCGCGCGTGCACCACCAGATGTGCCGAACCGCCCTCGGCCAGCGCCGTGGCGCACTCCAGCGCCCCGTCGGGGCTGTCAAAGCCCAGGCGCATCTTCGAGGTCACCGGGATATTCGCCGGTACTGCACGCCGCACCTCACGCACAATGGCGTGCAGCAACTCTGGCTCTTTGAGCAGTACCGCACCACCTCGCGACTTGTTCACTGTCTTTGCCGGGCAACCGAAGTTCAGGTCGATCACCGGCGCCCCAAGCTCGCAAGCCAGTGCGGCGTTTTCCGCCAGGCATACCGGGTCCGAACCCAGCAATTGCACACGCATGGGCACACCGGAAGCGGTGCGCGCGCCCTGGCGCAGCTCAGGCGCCAGCTTGTGGAACGAGGACGCCGGCAACAGACGGTCGCACACGCGAATGAACTCGGTGACGCACCAGTCGATACCGCCCACGCGGGTCAATACGTCGCGCAGGATGTTGTCGACCAGCCCCTCCATGGGGGCCAGGGCAATTTGCATGTCGGGGTCTCAGCGGAAAAAGCCGGCAGTTTAACAAAAATTGCCGGCGACTCAGGCACCGATCAGCGCCGGACCGTAACCCTCGACGAATTCCGCCGGCATACGCCTGGGCTTGCCGCTGGACAGCTCGATGCAGGCAAAGGTGGTTTGCGCGCGCAGCAGTGTCACACCATCGCGCGGGCGCTTGAGCTGAAAACGCCGGGTCATGCGCAGGCGCTGGTCCCAGTCAATGATCCAGGTGGCCAGTTGCAGCTCGTCGTCCTCATAGGCAGCGGCCAGGTAGTCGATTTCGTGGCGCACCACGGCCATCGCCCGGTCAAGGCGCCGGTATTCGGCCAGGTCCAGCCCCAGGCGCTGGGAATGGCGCCAGGCGCAACGCTCAAGCCAGGTCACGTAGACCGCATTGTTGGCGTGGCCAAGGCCGTCGATGTCCTCGCTGCCGACGCGCAGGTCGATGACGAAGGGTGTTGCCAGGTCCCAGCTCATTTTCGCTTCCTTGGCGCAAAAGGCGATTTAGCAGCGATCTGCGGGGCAATGTCCAGCCCCCTTGAGCCTGAGGCAGTCGTTAGAGGGGCGGGCTTGCCCGCGAATCAGACACCGCGGCGGATGGCCCCGGCGGCGATGCCGATATTCGCCGCTGAAGCCGCGCCGACACTGACCGCCTCAGCCCGAGCCAGCAATTCGAGCACGGCTTCACTCAGCCGCGGGTCGGCCAGCACTCGCTGGTGACCACCCTCTTCCAGCAGCATCAGCCGGCTGTCGAACCAGGCCTTGTGGATGACATGTGCCTCATCTGCGGACACGAGAGCATCATCGGCAGCATGCACCACCAGCCCCGGCAGCTCCAGCTGGTAACCCGTGACATCCAGCCGCGCAATCTGCATGCCCACATCGCGCTCGATCTGGCGAATGAACGCTGCCCGTGCCCGGGCTGGCAGCCCCAGGCGATGGGCAAAACCACGCAACACACCGAGCAACCGCGCCGGCGCTGCAATGCTGACAGCCGCCTCTGTACGCAGCCCCATCTGCAAAGCCAGCAGCACGCTCGCCCCACCCATGGAATGGCCAATGACTGCACGCAAGGGCGGCAACTCAGCCGCAGCCTCAAGCAGCGCCCGGGCAAACAGCACCACATTCGCTTGCTCGCCAGGCGAACGACCATGCCCAGGCCCTTCCAGCGACACCACCGTATGCCCCGCCTGAACCAAGGTCTCGATCAAGGCGGCAAACTGCGTCGGGCGCCCCTCCCAACCGTGCATCAGCAGCACGGTCGGCCCTTGACCCCAGCGCAAGGCAGACAGACCGAAGCGCAGCGTAATGCGCTCGGCGCTGGCCAGCACAGGCAGCTCCCAATCCCGCGGCGGCAGGTTGCGCGGAGTCATGAAGGCTCGGCGCATCTTGCCCGCGACATGCTCGGGGGCCAGGCGGCCCAAGGTGCCATTGACACCGCGAATCCAGCTCAGGGTGGTCATCGCCATGCTCCAGGTTTAAAGCACCGCCGATTTGGCGGCGCGCAGAATACGGTCAGACAGGTCACTGGTCCCCAAGGCCCGGGCCAGCGCCAGCCCCCCAACCATCAGGGCCAGGTCGGCCAGCGCTTTGTCGGCATCCTCAGGGCGGTCGACCATCGCGGCAGTCATCAACTCGATGTGCTCGGCCAGCACCTCGCGGAAGACCTCCGGCAGGCGCTGCATTTCGCCCAACGCGTTAGGCAGCGGGCAAGCATGCACTTCGCAGTCCCGGTGCTTGCGCGAGAGGTAGAAGGCGCCAGCCAGCGCTCGCCGCCCGGCGCCATCGAGACTGGGGTCGATCTGGGCGAGCAAGGCTCGGCGCTCACCCAACAATTGGCGGAACGCCTCGAGCATCAGCTCGTCCTTGCTGTCGAAGTGTGCGTAGAAGCCGCCGACGGTCAGGCCTGCCGCACCCATCACCTGGCTGACGCTGGGCTCGGCCGGGCCGTGCTGGATCAGCGCAGTGCGCGCAGCCTCCAGAATGCGTTCGCGGGTTCTGCTCTTCTTGTCGCTCATCGGGCACGCACCAAACAAAATATGATGATCGAAATATTATTCTCATCATATTTTTTGGCAAGCAGAATCTGCGACCGCTTGTCGGAGGGAAAATTATTGGGGAAGGAAAAAACAAAAGGCCCATTCAATAAGCGAATGAGCCTTTAAAGTCCCGCAAAACGCGGGTAAACGTGGCGTCCCCTAGGGGACTCGAACCCCTGTTACCGCCGTGAAAGGGCGGTGTCCTAGGCCACTAGACGAAGGGGACGTAACCTTCGCGAAGATCCACTCGTGTGAACCCTGGCAGAAATGGTGGAGCTAAGCGGGATCGAACCGCTGACCTCCTGCATGCCATGCAGGCGCTCTCCCAGCTGAGCTATAGCCCCGAAACAAAAGGCTCATCAATAATCGACGAGCCTTTTTAAGCCCTGCAAAACGCAGGAAAAGTGGCGTCCCCTAGGGGACTCGAACCCCTGTTACCGCCGTGAAAGGGCGGTGTCCTAGGCCACTAGACGAAGGGGACGTAACCTTCGTGCCGATCCGCTAACGCGAACCGCGGCAAAATTGGTGGAGCTAAGCGGGATCGAACCGCTGACCTCCTGCATGCCATGCAGGCGCTCTCCCAGCTGAGCTATAGCCCCGGATTTCTAGCCTCGCGGCCCAGCGACATACCAACATCGCTTGTGTAAAACTGGCGTCCCCTAGGGGACTCGAACCCCTGTTACCGCCGTGAAAGGGCGGTGTCCTAGGCCACTAGACGAAGGGGACGAACCTTCTTACCTTCAAGACCCGGTTGCTGGACCAGGTCTTGCTTATCAGCCTTGGCTGCTAAGCGGAATTTGGTGGAGCTAAGCGGGATCGAACCGCTGACCTCCTGCATGCCATGCAGGCGCTCTCCCAGCTGAGCTATAGCCCCACAATGTCGCTTTGAACTGAACCGCTGGCTGAGTGGCTAGCGTTTCGTTTTCGTTCATCGCTGTGGACGGGGCGCATATTAAGATCGGATTGCAGGGCTGTCAAACTAATTTTCAAAAATATTCAAAAATTTTTTCACAGATAACAATCACTTACCGCCCTGCCCCGGTTTTTTGGGGCTTAGTTGGCCTGTGGGAGCGGGCGTGCCCGCAAATGCGGTATTGAATTTACCATTGCATTCGCGGGCACGCCCGCTCCCACAGGTTAGGTGCAAAGCTGAATCAGGCAATGGAAGCCAACAGCTTTTCCCACTCTTTGTTTTCTTTCTTCGACACCCCACCCAGCAGGTCCAAGGCCTGGCGCAGGCGGTAGCGGGTCAGGTCGGGACCGAGGATTTCCATGGCGTCCAGCACCGAAACCGAGCTGGCCTGGCCGGTGATGGCGGCGAACATCAGCGGCATGGCGTCACGCAGCTTCAGCTCCAGCGCCTCGACCACGGCCTGGATGCAACCGGTGATGCGCTCTTTTTCCCACTGGCGCAGGCTTTCAAGCTTCCACAGGATCAGCTGGATCACCTGGCGCACCTGGTCGGCCGACAGTTTCTTGCTTTCGAACAGCTTGGCGTCCAGCTTGAGCGCGCCTTCGAAGAAGAACCCGCCCAACGGGGCTACCTGGCTGAAGGTTTCTACCCGGCCCTGCACGTGCGGGGCAATCTTCATCATGTAATCGCTGTTGAACGCCCATTTCTGCAGGCGTGCGGCGAATTCCTCTACCGGCAGCTCGCGCAGCCACTGGCCGTTGAGCCAGGACAGCTTCTCGATGTCGAAGATCGGGCCGCCCAGCGAGATACGCGACAGGTCGAAGTGCTCGACCATTTCGGCCAGCGAGAACTTCTCGCGCTCGTCAGGCATCGACCAGCCCATGCGGCCAAGATAGTTGAGCATCGCTTCAGGCATGAAGCCCATGCGCTCATAGAAGGTGACCGAGGTCGGGTTCTTGCGCTTGGACAGTTTGGATTTGTCCGGGTTGCGCAGCAGCGGCATGTAGCACAGCTTGGGCTGCTCCCAGCCGAAGTACTCGTACAGCTTGATCAGCTTGGGCGCCGATGGCAGCCACTCTTCCCCACGCAGCACGTGGGTGATGCCCATCAGGTGGTCGTCGACCACGTTGGCCAGGAAGTACGTCGGCAGGCCGTCGTTCTTCATCAGTACCTGCATGTCCATGCGGTCCCACGGGATCTCGACATCGCCGCGCAGCATGTCCGGTACCACGCAGATGCCTTCGCTCGGCACCTTCATGCGGATCACGTGCGGCTCGCCAGCGTCCAGGCGGCGCTGCACTTCTTCGGCGCTCATCAGCAACGCACGGCCATCGTAACGCGGGGTTTCGCCGCGGGCCTGCTGCTCGGCACGCATCTGCTCCAGCTCTTCGGCGGTGCAGAAGCAGTAGAAGGCGTGGCCGGCGTCTACCAGTTCCTTGGCGTACTTGGCGTAGATTTCGCCACGCTCGCTCTGCCGGTAAGGGCCATGCGGGCCGCCGACATCCGGGCCTTCGTTCCATTCGATGCCAAGCCAGCGCAGAGCGTCGAAGATCTGTTGCTCCGACTCGCGCGTGGAGCGCAGCTGATCGGTGTCTTCGATGCGCAGGATGAACTCACCGCCGTGCTGCTTGGCAAAGCAGTAGTTGAACAGGGCGATGTAGGCAGTGCCGACATGGGGGTCGCCGGTAGGCGATGGCGCAATACGCGTGCGTACGGTGGTCATGGAGAGTCTCGAACGAAAGATGAAACAAAGGCGGGATGTTAGCAGGAGGCGGGCACCGGGCTCCAGCAATGGCGCGAACGTCACTTGTCGACAGGCCCGGCGCCGCTGTTAAATTTGTTTACATTTCTGGAACGATAGTCCCCATGCCTGCCCAACTCAAACGCCGCCTGACGATCTTCTTCACCCTGGTGGCCATCATTGCCCTTGCCTTCCTGGCCCACTGGTACTTCAAGGGCCGCTTCTACGAAAGCACCGACAACGCCTACGTGCAGGGCGAGATCACCCGTATCTCCAGCCAGCTCGGCGCACGTATCGAAACAGTGCCGGTCGAGGACAACCAGCACGTCAGCAAGGGTAGCTTGCTGGTGCGCCTGGAAGCCGCCGACTTCGAGCTGGCGGTCGAACGCGCCCGTGCCGCCCTGGCCACCCGCGAAGCCGAGTATGCGCAAGCGCAAAGCCGCCTCACCCAACAAGGCAGCCTGATTGCCGCCGGCCAGGCCCAGTTGGCGGCCACCCAGGCCACGTTCGACCGCTCGCGGCTGGACCTGAGCCGCGCGGAGAAGCTGCGCAAACCGGGTTTTGTCTCCGAAGAGCGGGTCACTACCCTGTCGGCGGACAGCCATGTCGCCGGCTCCCAGGTCGACAAGGCCCGCGCCGACCTGCAAAGCCAGCGTCAGCAGGTCACGAGCCTGAACGCCGAACTCAAGCGCCTCGATGCGCAAATCGCCAATGCCCGCACCGACCTGGCCCAGGCCGAGCTGAACCTGACCCGCTGCGAAATCCATGCGCCGATCAGCGGCACCATCGGCCAGCGTAGTGCGCGCGATGGCCAGGTGGTGCAGGCCGGTGCCTACCTGCTGTCGATCGTGCCGGATGAAGACATCTGGGTGCAGGCCAACTTCAAGGAAACCCAGATCGGCCGCATGCACCCCGGCCAGCGCGCAGAGCTGCTGTTCGACAGCTACCCAGACACACCGATCGAAGGCCGGGTGGACAGCCTGTTCGCCGCATCCGGTGCGCAGTTCAGCCTGCTGCCACCGGACAACGCCACCGGTAACTTCACCAAAGTTGTGCAGCGCATCCCGGTAAAACTCACGTTCCGCGCCGACAACCCGTTGCATGGGCGTATTCGCCCCGGCATGTCGGTGACCGCCACTGTCGACCTGCGCAGCGAAGACGAAAGCCACAATGGCCGGTGACCAACTGCTCCGCCCCACGGCGGAGCCAACCCGGCGCGACTGGATCGCAGTGATGAGCGTGATGCTCGGCGCCTTCATGGCAGTGCTGGACATCCAGATCACCAACTCCTCGTTGAAGGACATCCAGGGCGCCCTGTCGGCGACCCTGGAAGAAGGCTCATGGATTTCCACCTCTTACCTGGTAGCGGAAATCATCATGATCCCGCTAACAGCCTGGTTGGTGCAGCTGCTGTCGGCGCGGCGCCTGGCAGTGTGGGTATCCGGCGGCTTCCTGCTGTCGTCGCTGCTATGTTCGATGGCCTGGAACCTGGAGAGCATGATCCTTTTCCGCGCCCTGCAGGGCTTCACCGGCGGCGCGCTGATCCCGCTGGCCTTTACCCTGACCCTGATCAAGCTGCCCGAACACCACCGCGCCAAAGGCATGGCGATGTTCGCCATGACCGCCACTTTCGCCCCCTCCATCGGCCCCACCCTGGGCGGCTGGCTGACCGAGAACTGGGGCTGGGAGTACATCTTCTACATCAATATCCCGCCGGGCCTGCTAATGATCGCCGGCTTGTTATACGGGCTTGAGAAGAAGGAGGCGCACTGGGAGCTGCTGAAAAGTACCGATTACGCCGGGATCGTCACCCTCGGCCTTGGGTTGGGCTGCCTGCAGGTGTTTCTCGAGGAAGGCCATCGCAAGGACTGGCTGGAGTCGCACCTGATCGTCGGCCTGGGCAGCGTTGCCCTGGTCAGCCTGATCACCTTCGTCATCCTGCAGTTTTCCAAGCCACACCCACTGATCAACCTGCGCATCCTCGGCAACCGCAACTTTGGCCTGTCGAGCATCGCCAGCCTGGGCATGGGCGTGGGCCTGTACGGGTCGATCTATCTGCTACCGCTGTACCTGGCGCAGGTACAGGGTTACAACGCCTTGCAGATTGGCGAGGTGATCATGTGGATGGGGATTCCGCAGCTGTTCCTGATCCCGCTGGTGCCGCAACTGATGAAGGTGATATCGCCCAAGGTACTATGCGCGCTGGGGTTTTGCTTGTTCGGCGCTGCCAGTTTCGGTTCGGGGGTGCTCAACCCGGACTTTGCCGGGCCGCAGTTCAACCATATCCAGATCATCCGCGCCCTGGGCCAGCCGATGATCATGGTGACCATCTCGCTGATTGCCACCGCGTATATCCAACAACAGGATGCCGGGTCCGCGTCGAGCCTGTTCAATATTCTGCGTAACCTCGGTGGCGCGATTGGTATTGCCTTGCTGGCCACCCTGCTGGATGCGCGGACCAAGGTGTATTTCGACTACCTGCGCGAATCGGTGGTGCCGAGCAACCCGCAGGTGGCTGAGCGGCTGGCGCAATTGGCGGAACGGTTGGGCAGTGACAATGCAGCGCTGGGCAAACTTAGCGAGATTACCCACCAACAGGCCATGATCATGGCGTACAACGATGCCTTCCACTTTGTCGGAATCGGGTTGGCGGTGAGCATGGTGGCGGTGTTGCTGACCCGCAAGTTGCCGGAGGGGCTGAAGGCTGGGGAAGCCCATTGAGGCTATTACAGATTAGATGCGGTCCCTGTGGGAGCGGGCATGCCCGCGAACACCGGCGCAGCCGGTGCCAGCCACCGCGTTGAATTCTTCGCGGGCACGCCCGCTCCCACAGGGCCCGCGCCCGGCTTCAGCTGCTAATCAACCGCTCCCGCAGCTGCGCAATCTCGTCACGCAACTGCGCCGCAGCTTCGAACTCCAGGTCGCGGGCGAACTGCATCATTTTCTCTTCCAGCTGCTTGATGCGCTTGGTGATCTCGCCCGGCGTACGCAGTTCGGCCTCGTAACGGGCGCTCTCCTCCGCCGCCTTGGCCATGCCCTTGCGCTTCTTGCTGCGCGCACCGGGCACGGTGGCACCCTCCATGATGTCGGCGATGTCCTTGACCACGCCCTTGGGCACGATGCCGTTGGCTTCGTTGAAGGCGATCTGCTTCTCGCGGCGGCGCTCGGTTTCGTCGATGGCTCGCTGCATGGAGCCTGTTACGTTATCGGCGTACAGAATGGCCCGGCCATTGAGGTTACGTGCCGCGCGGCCAATGGTCTGGATCAGGGAGCGCTCGGAACGCAGAAAACCTTCCTTGTCCGCATCGAGGATGGCCACCAGCGACACCTCGGGCATGTCCAGGCCCTCGCGCAGCAGGTTGATGCCCACCAGCACGTCGAAGGTGCCCAGGCGCAGGTCGCGGATAATTTCCACCCGCTCCACCGTATCGATGTCCGAGTGCAGGTAGCGTACCCGCACGTCGTGGTCGGCCAGGTAATCGCTGAGGTCCTCGGCCATGCGTTTGGTCAACGTGGTCGCCAGCACTCGCTCGCCTGCCGCGACACGCTTGCGGATCTCGGACAGCAGGTCGTCGACCTGGGTCAACGCCGGGCGCACCTCTACCTGCGGGTCGACCAGCCCGGTCGGGCGCACCACCTGCTCCACCACGCGCCCGGCATGCTCAGCCTCGTAGGGGCCCGGGGTGGCCGAAACGAAAATGGTCTGCGGGCTGACATCCTCCCACTCGTCGAAACGCATCGGCCGGTTGTCCAGCGCTGAAGGCATGCGGAAGCCGTACTCGACCAGGGTCTCCTTGCGTGAACGGTCGCCCTTGTACATGGCACCGACCTGCGGAACGCTGACGTGGGATTCGTCGATCACCAGCAGCGCATCGGGCGGCAGGTAATCGTAAAGGGTGGGCGGCGGCGCCCCGGCCGGGCGCCCGGACAGGTAACGCGAGTAGTTTTCGATGCCGTTGCAGTAGCCCAGTTCGAGGATCATCTCCAGATCGAAGCGGGTGCGTTGCTCCAGGCGCTGCGCTTCGACCAGCTTGTTGGCCTTGTGCAGGTATTCCAGACGCTCTTTCAGTTCGTCCTTGATGCCCTCCACTGCTTCCAGCAGGGTTTCCCGCGGGGTGACGTAGTGGCTCTTGGGGTAGAAAGTGAAACGTGGCAGCTTGCGGAAAACCTCACCGGTCAACGGATCGAAAGCGGCGATGTTCTCCACTTCATCGTCGAACAGTTCGATACGGATGGCTTCCAGATCCGATTCGGCCGGAAAGATATCGATCACGTCGCCGCGTACCCGGAAAGTGGCACGGGCAAAGTCCATTTCGTTGCGGGTGTACTGCAGGTCGGCCAGGCGGCGCAGCAGCGCGCGCTGGTCGAGCTTGTCGCCACGGTCCACGTGCAGGACCATTTTCAGGTAGGTCTCGGGGCTGCCCAGGCCGTAGATGCACGACACAGTGGTCACGATGATCGCGTCACGCCGCTCCAGCAGCGCCTTGGTCGCCGACAAGCGCATCTGCTCGATGTGGTCGTTGATCGAGGCGTCCTTCTCGATGAAGGTGTCTGACGACGGCACGTAGGCTTCTGGCTGGTAGTAGTCGTAATAGGAAACGAAGTACTCCACCGCGTTATTGGGGAAGAACGCCTTGAACTCCCCGTACAACTGCGCGGCCAGCGTCTTGTTGGGCGCCAGCACCAGCGTCGGGCGCTGCACCTGCTGGATGACGTTGGCAATACTGAAGGTCTTGCCCGAGCCAGTCACCCCGAGCAGCGTCTGGTGCGACAACCCCGCCTCGATGCCTTCGACCAACTGGCGGATAGCCTCGGGCTGGTCGCCGGCCGGCTGGAAACGTGTGACGAGCTGGAACTCGGACATGAAGGACCTCGCGGTGCAGCAGCTGTAAATTTAGCCAGTAGTCTATACCCAAATGCGCCCGTTCGGGGGCGCTTTCAAGGCACAGGAGTGGGCGTGTGCAACGGTGGACACGGCAATTGGACCAATGGTCGAAAAATATTTGCGCAAATAGCCCTAAAAGCTGCGCCAGAGTGTCGCGGTGACCGGTCGGTATCACTATACTGACTCCCCGTTTGTGCACCGCTTCAGTGCATTCGGCTGGAGCGTGTACGCCCTATCACACTCCAATCAGAGCCAAGGTAACAATGAGCCTGTTTTCCGCTGTCGAGCTGGCACCCCGCGACCCTATTCTGGGCCTCAACGAAGCATTCAACGCCGACCCACGTACCGACAAGGTCAACCTGGGCGTAGGCGTGTATTGCAATGAGGAAGGCCGCATTCCGCTGCTGCGCGCCGTGATCGAAGCCGAAACCCAGCGTGCCGCCCAGCACGCTTCGCGCGGCTACCTGCCGATCGACGGCATCGCCACCTACGACCAGGCTGTGCAGAAGCTGCTGTTCGGCGCCGAGTCGCCACTGCTGGCCGCTGGCCGCGTGGTCACCGTGCAGGCCGTCGGTGGTACTGGCGCGCTGAAGATCGGCGCCGACTTCCTCAAGCGCCTCTCGCCAAACGCCGTGGTTGCCATCAGCGACCCGAGCTGGGAAAACCACCGTGCGCTGTTCGAATCGGCCGGCTTCCCGGTGCAGAACTACCGCTACTACGATGCGCCGACCAACGACGTCAACCGCGCTGGCATGCTCGAAGACCTCAACGCCCTGCCGTCCGGCTCGATCGTGGTGCTGCACGCCTGCTGCCACAACCCGACGGGTGTCGACCTGAACCTGGACGACTGGAAGAACGTCCTGGAAGTGGTCAAGGCCAAGGGCCACGTGCCGTTCCTCGACATGGCCTACCAGGGCTTTGGTGACGGTATCGCCGAAGACGCCTTCGCCGTGCGCCTGTTCGCCGAGTCGGGCCTGGAGTTCTTTGTTTCCAGCTCGTTCTCCAAATCGTTCTCGCTGTACGGCGAGCGCGTCGGCGCACTGTCGATCGTCACCGCCTCCAAGGACGAGAGCACCCGCGTGCTGTCGCAGGTCAAGCGCGTGATCCGCACCACCTACTCCAACCCGCCAACCCACGGCGCAACCATTGTTGCCACCGTGCTGAACAGCGCAGAGCTGCGCCAGATGTGGGAAACCGAACTGGCCGAAATGCGCGAGCGTATCCACGGCATGCGCAAACAGATGGTATCGCTGCTGGCCGAATACGGTGCCAACCGCGACTTCAGCTTCGTTGGCCGCCAGGTCGGCATGTTCTCCTACTCGGGCCTGACCGTTGAACAGGTTGCCCGCCTGAAGAACGACTTCGGCATCTATGCCCTGGACACCGGCCGTATCGCAGTGGCCGCGTTGAACCAGAGCAACATCCACGTGGTGACCAAAGCTATCGTGGAAGTGCTGTAACTCATTGTTTTGCCTGGGGGTGGGTTGACTTCTCCCGGGCAATCAGTAAGATACGCGCAGATTCCGCGATAGCTCAGTCGGTAGAGCAAATGACTGTTAATCATTGGGTCCCTGGTTCGAGTCCAGGTCGCGGAGCCAGACATTGAAGAAGCCCCCGGATGCGCAAGCAACCGGGGGCTTTTTCGTTGCGCTGAAATTATTGGCCAGCAACGGTGAACGGCGGGCGGAGATTGGCCAGCAGGCCCGGCCCATTCACGGGTGACCCGGCGCCAACGGCCTGTGCCGAATCACCAATGCGTGTGCAGGACCGGGTTTACCCGCGAAGAAGCCGGCATCGCCAACAGAGGCCTCAATCACTGCGCCCGATCGGGTAAAACGCCCCCCGGCTCCACACCCCAAGCCATTCCTCACCATCGATCACACGCGGCACCGCCAGCTCCACCAGTTGGTAAAACACATTGCGATGTATCAGCGCCTCCAGGTTGCTGCGCATCAGCACATACGGTGATGGCTCCTGCGTCACCGGGTCGATCACCACCCGCAGGGGGTTATCCGGCCCGGCCTCGACCTGGTCCTCGACATTGCTGGTAAAGCGCAGCACCTGCTGTTCGCCTTCCCCCTGCACTTCCAGCAGCACGGCCACGAACGGCGCATCGTCGACACGAATGCCGACTTTCTCTACCGGGGTGATCAGGAAATAGTCATCGCCATCGCGGCGAATGATGGTCGAGAACAGCCGCACCATCGGCTTGCGCCCGATCGGCGTGCCCAGGTAGTACCAGGTGCCATCACGGGCGATGCGCATGTCGATGTCACCACAGAAATCCGGGTTCCACAGGTGCACCGGCGGCAGCCCCTTGGCCTTGGGGATCTGCGCCAGAAGGTCATTGGCCTTGCCGGAGTCACTCATCACGCTTGCCTCATTCACTCATGCCCAGGAGACTACGAGCGTACTCGCGCATCGGCGCGCCAAGCAAATCCTCCGGGGTGTTGTCGTGGAACGTCAACAAACCGCCACGGCTCTTGATGCGCGCGGTGTCGATCAGGTAGCGGGTATTGGTTTCGATCAGCATCATCTGCACCACGCCAGTGTCCCAGCCCAAGCGGTCGACGGCCTGCTCGTCATACCACTCGTCACCATTGCCGATGCGATCGTCGGTACGCGCGAAGCGGGTGTACAGCAGGTAGTCGGCGCCTACCGAGCGCGCCTGGGCAATGGCCTCTTCCAGGCCCAGCGGGCCCTGGGCGCGACGCACCATCGGGAAGTATTCGACAAAGCTCTTGAAGGCCTGCTGGGCCACTGCATTCTGCCGAGGCACCGGCCCCTTGCCCGGCGGCACGAACGCACCTTGGCCAATGAAAATGAATGAATCAGGCTGCAGGCGGATCGACAAGGTGCGACGGGTTTCGCTGTGGTCCAGCAGACCGGCATCGCTCATGTGATAGCGGACACCCTCGCCCATATCACTGACATTCATGCAGCCGCCCAGCGCCATCAGCGCCAGCAGCAAGACCAGGCTACGCATCTTTCCTCCAGTGGCCGGCGACGAAAAACCGGCGAATAGCCGGCGGATGCAGCTTTTGCGCCAGCTTCAGCCACCGATCACTTTCATGACCGTCACGCCGCCGGAAAAGGCCAGGTCCTGTTTGTCTGCCAATGCCTTGACCAACAACCGCTGCAAGGCCGGCAACGCCTGATGACGCGGCTTTTCCAGCAGGTCGCCGACGAAGTGCCGGTTACCAGACGACAGGCAGCCATGCAGCCAGCCCGTGGAAGACAGGCGCAGCCGCGAGCAGGTACGGCAAAACGGCACGCTTTCGTTGGCGATAACGCCAAAGTGGCCCCTGCCGGGAATGTGGTAACGCATGGCAGTGGCGTCCAGCGGCGCATCCACCTGGGCGTAGGCATACTGGCCACCGATCAGCGCAAGCAGTTGGTCGAGGCCGACAAACTGTTGGAGAAAGGCGTTACGATCGTGGGCCAGGTGCCCCATGCGCATCAGTTCGATGAAGCGCAGTTCGAAGCCGCGCGCGAGGCAGTAATCCAGCAGCGGCAGTACCTGATCGAGGTTTTTCCCTCGCATCGGCACCATGTTGACCTTGATTCGCATGCCCAGGGCGCTCGCCCGCTCCATTCCGTCCAGCACAGTACCCAGGTCGCCGCCACGGGCAATCTGGCGGAAAGCCAGGGGGTCGAGGGTGTCGAGGGAAACGTTCAGCCGACGAATCCCGGCCGCCTGCAGTTGCGACAACTTGCGCGCCAGCAACTGGCCATTGGTGGTCAGCGAGATGTCGTCAAGGTCGAGTTTGGCCACGGCAGCCAGAAAGGCATCCAGACGCGGACTAACCAATGGCTCACCGCCAGTAATGCGCAGGCGCTCGATACCGGCAGCTTCGATCAGGTAGGCCACGCCACGGGCCAAGGCATCCGCTGACAGCTCGTCCTGCGCCGCCACCAACCGCTTGCCGTCAGGTACGCAGTAGGTACAGGCGTAGTTGCAGGCAGCCGTCAGGCTGACGCGCAGGTTACGAAAGCGCCTGCCTTGACGATCGACAATCATGAATGACTCCGGCATGGATGAAGGGGCTGGCAAAACCTGACTCATAAATCAGGTTTTTGCAAGCCCCAATGAACAATGCCGAATGTTCAAGCAATAGCCGAACGCTTCAGACTGCGCTGCCGAGTAGAGAACCCACGACGCAGTACTTGTGGGAGCGGGCGTGCCCGCGAAGAATCAAACGCGGTGGCTGGCACCGGCTGCGCCCGCTGCCACAGGGCCCGCGCAGTTCCGTGCAATGCTCAGTTCGAGGGTTCCGGGTCGCGCTTGCGCTTGTTACCCATCCGCACGCCAATATCCATCAGGAACTGGAAGAAGCCTTCCTGATCCTCCAGCACATTGCTCCAGAATGGCGAGTGGTACAGCGCTACAGCGCCGTGCACCAGCGCCCAGGCAGCGCAGTAATGGAAATACGGTGGCACGTCTTCGAGTTTGCCTTCACTGATACGGCCCTTTATCAACAGGGTCAGGCGATCGAAGTTGGAAGCACGGATGCTGTGCAACTGCTCGACCATTTCCGGCACCTGGTTGCCCTTGACCACCTTTTCTTCAAGGCGGTCGAACAGCCGGTAGCGCTGCGGGTCGCGCATGCGGAACTCGAAGTAGGCGCGCGACAGGGCTTCCTTGTCACGGTCGACGTCGGCCGAGTGCAACAGCTCGTTCAGGTCACGCTCGTAATCGAGCATCAGGCGAAGGTAGATCTCCGCCTTGGACTTGAAGTGCTTGTAGATCGTGCCTTTGCCGATGCCCACGGCGTCGGCGATCATCTCGACAGTGACGCTGTCTTCACCTTGCTCGAGAAACAGCTTGAGCGCGGTATCGAGGATTTCCTGTTCGCGACGGCGAAACTCACGGACCTTACGAGGTTCTTTCTGCATGGGAAGGACTGGATGACAATCGAAGCGGTTTATTATGCCTAACTTGCGGGAAATTGCACGGATCATCCACACATGTCTGTGTTTCACGATGCATACGGCCATGCGCTGCGGGAGGAATGAAACGTTGGCGTATTCCAAATCTGTTTAAAAAACGTCCACTATGCACTGGCACTGCGCCAAACCTGACCAATACTTGAAGTGTTGGCGCGGCGCATCCCCCCAGTGGCGCGCCGATAAAGGTGCTCAGGGACCGCGTACCTTTGTTTTACTCCTAATGGTCTTAACCCGGATTCCTCCCCCAGAACCCGGGTTTTTTTTGTGTTTTTGTGGGGAGGATGGTGTGACGGCTGTCAGGTGCGTGACGCAAGATTTTCAGCGCCTGTGAGATCGAGCGCCGCCCGCGCGGCGCTTCGCGGGTAAACCCGCTCCTACGCTTGTTTCGGGCCAATTAGGCCTGGGGGATTTGCGCGCGAACGCCTTGGCGCACGCCTCGATATCGCGTCGTACAAACAAGGCGGCCGCGCGCGCCTGGCACAGGACGGACTGGCCCGAAACAAACGTAGGAGCGGGTCTACCCGCGAAGCGCCGCGCGGGCGGCGCTCGATCTCATAGGCGCTGCAAGGGCTGTGGCAGGCACCTTGTGACCCTCACGCAATCTCCAACCCCGGTGAATCAATCCACACGCGCCAACGGGAACAGCCGCTTGAAGTTGGCGGTAGTCTGCTCGGCCAACTGCTCATAACTGGCCCCACGCAGGGAAGCCACATACTCCGCCACCTCCCGCACATACTGCGGCAGGTTCGGCTTGCCCCGGTGCGGAATCGGCGCCAGGTACGGCGAATCGGTCTCTACCAGCAGGCGGTCGACCGGCACCTGCCGCGCCACTTCACGCAACGCATCGGCATTGCGGAAGGTCACGATGCCCGACAGCGAGATGTAATAACCCAGGTCCAGCGCAGCCTTGGCCATGTCCCAGTCCTCGGTAAAGCAGTGCAGCACGCCAGCCTGCGGCAGGTTGGCCTCACGCAGCAGCGCCAGGGTATCGGCGCGCGCCGCCCGGGTATGCACGATCACCGGCTTGCCAGTCTGCCTGGAGGCCTCCAGGTGCAGGCGGAACGAGGCCTGCTGGAGCTCCGCAGCCTCCGGCTCGTAGTGGTAATCCAGCCCGGTTTCACCAATCGCCACCACATGCGGGTGGGCCAATTCGCGCAACAGCCATTCCAACGCCGGGGTTTCGCCAGGGGCCAGGTCCAGCGGGTGCACGCCCACCGAGCAATCGACGTCAGCGTACTGCTCGCTCAGCGCCTTCACTGCACCCGCATTCTCGGCACTGACGCCAATGCACAAGAAATGCCCAACCCCACGCTCACGCGCCGCCTGCAGGGCAGCATCGAGGGAGCCCTGGTGGGCACTGAGGTCAAGACGGTCGAGGTGGCAATGAGAATCTACGAGCATGGGATAACGGCACACATGAAAAATGGAAAATCAGCGGGCACCCGGCAGTTGCAGCCAGTGAGCCAGCAGCGATTCAAGCAACAAGGCACGGTTGAGGTTGGCCTTGCCCAGCACCTTCTGGCGCTGCTCGAGGATCCATGCCTGCACCTCCAGCACCTTGGTCTGGCGGCTCTTCTGCGCCAGGTACTGCACGACCTTGCGCATATCGGCCAAGCCTAACCCTTCCTCGTCCTGGGTCAACTGGTAGCGCAGGATCAGGTGCGACCAATCGCAAAACCAGTCGAACAGCAGTAACAACGGCACACCGCTCCAGGCATCGGCCAGCTGGCTGGGCGATTGCTGCTGCTTGAGCAGCTTCTTCACCCCGTCAGTAACCAGCGCACGTTGCTCGCGCACACCCTGCGCCTGCAAGTTGACCGCCATCAATGGCGAACCCGCGGCCAGCGTCAGCAACTCATCGCGCTCGACCTCGTCGCAGTCGGGTAACGCGCCAGCCAGCCATGCCTGGCTCTGGGCCAGGCTGGGCTGCGGACAGACGACCTGCTGGCAGCGGCTCTTGATCGTCGGCAACAGGCGGCTGGGCTGGTGCGTAACCAGCAACAACACGGTATCACCGGAAGGTTCTTCAAGGCTTTTGAGCAGGGCGTTGGAGGCGTTGACATTCATCGCCTCCACCGGCTCGATCAACACCACCTTGCGCCCGCCCAGCTGCGCGGTTTGTACCACAAAGGCCACCAGTTCACGGACCTGGTCGACCTTGATCGGCTTGTCAGCCTCCTCAGGCTCGAGGACGAAGTTGTCCGGGTGGCTGCCGGCCTTGAGCAACAGGCACGACTTACACGCCCCACAAGCGTCCAGGCCCTGCGGCTGTTGGCACAACAGGCGCGCCATCAGACGCTCGGCCAGGGCCCGCTTACCAATACCCTGCGGCCCATGCAGCAGATAAGCGTGGGCGTGCCGGCCGCGACCGGCCAGTTGCTGCCACAGCGCCTGCTGCCAAGGGTAGGCCTCAGCCACGGCAACGCTCCAGAATGCCTGGCAGCAGTGCATCAATGTCACGCTGCACAGCCTCCAGGGATTGTGCTGCATCGAGCAAGCTGTAGCGCTGTGGCGCACCCTGGGCGCGCTGCAGGTACGCCTGGCGCACCGCTTCGAAGAAGGCCTGTCCTTCCTGTTCGAATCGGTCCAGGCGGCCACGGGCGGCGGCTCGGGCAAGGCCGACTTCTACCGGCAGGTCAAAGACCAGGGTCAGGTCCGGGCGCAGGTTGCCCTGGACGAACTGCTCCAGGGCAGCGATACGCTCGACCGACAAGCCACGACCGCCGCCCTGATAGGCATAGGTAGCGTCCGTGAAACGGTCACACAGCACCACAGACCCGCGGGCCAGCGCCGGACGGATCACCTGCGCCAGGTGTTGGGCGCGAGCGGCGAACACCAGCAGCAGCTCGGTGTCGGCCGCCATGCCTTCGTCGCTCGGGGCCAGCAACAGTTCACGCACCTTTTCCGCCAGCGGCGTGCCGCCTGGCTCACGGGTCAGCACCACGTCCAGGCCGTGCTCGCGCAGGCGCGCGGCCAGGTAGTCGCGGTTGGTGCTCTTGCCCGCACCTTCGGGGCCTTCCAAAGTAATAAACAAGCCGCTCACAGGCAGTCCTTAATGTTGTTCGTCAGGCATCGGCCGCTCGGCCGCTTGCGCACCGCCGACAGGGGCATCCTGCGCAGGCGCTTCCTCGGGAGCGGGCTCAGGGCGCTGCGCGTCATCGGCGCCCGACGCCTGCTCGGCATCATCGGCACTTGGCTTTGCCTCTTGCTGCGGCGCGGGGCTGGAGCGGTAGTCCGACCGGCGCTTGAGCTGGAATTCGCGCACCGCCGAGTTGTGGCCGTCGAGGTCGTCGGAGAACACATGGCTGCCGTCGCCGCGGGCGACGAAGTAAAGACTGGTGCCATTGGACGGGTTCAGCGCCGCATGAATCGCCTCGCGGCCAACCATGGCGATCGGGGTCGGCGGCAGGCCGGTCATGGTGTAGGTGTTGTAGGGCGTAGGCTCGCGCAGGTCGGCGCGGGTGATCTTGCCGTTGTAGCGTTCACCCATGCCATAGATAACCGTCGGGTCGGTCTGCAGCATCATACCCAGGCGCATACGCCGCACGAAGACGCCGGCGATCTGCCCGCGCTCCTGCGGAATGCCGGTTTCCTTTTCGACCAGAGAGGCCATGATCAGCGCCTGGTAAGGGTCGCGATACGGCAGGTCTGTGGAACGCTCGGCCCACTCCTTGGCCAGCACTTCGTCCAGGCGCATGTAGGCCTGCTGCAGCAACTCGACATCGGTCATACCCCGCACGAAGCGGTACGTGTCGGGGAAGAAGCGGCCTTCGGGGAATACGCCGGTATGGCCGAGCTTGTCCATGACCTCGGCATCCGACAAGCCATCAAGGGTATGCTTGATCTTTTCATGCTTGGCCACGGCCGCGCGCACCTGGCGGAAGGTCCAGCCTTCGACCAGAGTGAGGTTGTACTGCACCACGTCGGCACGGCGCCAGGCGTCGAACAACTGCTCGACGGTCATGCCTGGGGTAAGACGGTACTCGCCGGTGTGCAGGGGGGTGCCGGCCATGTTGAAGCGCCAGTACAAACGCAACCAGACGGCATCGTCGAGCAACCCTTCTCGTTGCATGCTGTAGAACATGCGGTTGGGGTTGGTGCCATTGGGCACATCGAGCAGGCGTTCCTGCGTGACGTGCAAGGGCTGCTCCAGGACCGAGTTGACCTTCCAGGCCGACCAGCCAAACGCCAGGCCGGCAAGGATCAAGCCCATCTCCAGCAACAGCAGGAATTTACGTCTCACGAATTCAGGTTTCCAGTAACGTACGGGCAACGGCCTGCAGTTTACGAGTGAGCGGGCCTGGCGACCAGTTTAACGCGGCTACGCCACACACAGGCCAAATGCCGTAAACGCTATTGCAAACAAATACTTCATCTGCTTGCTCCAGCGCGTCGAATGACAGGTCGCAGACTTGTACCGCAATACCCAGCAGCGGGGCCTGTTCCAGCAGTGCGGCACGCATCACTCCCGCCACACCGCAACGGCTAAGGTCGGCAGTAAGCAGCACGCCATCACGCACCAGAAACAGATTGCTGTATACCCCTTCGATCACCCTGCCCTGCGCGTCACGCATCAGGCCTTCGGCATGGCCGCTGTCCTGCCATTCGGCACGGGCCAGCACCTGCTCCAGGCGGTTGAGGTGTTTGAGGCCGGCCAGCAGTGGTTGTTCCCCAAGCCGGGTCTGGCAAGGGAACAAGCGCACGCCATGCTCGGCATGCTCGGCAGGATAGCGGGGTAATGGGCTGCCTTGCAGGATCCGCCGCGGAGCGGCATCGACAGCGGGCGCATAGCCACGCTGGCTATCGCCACGGGTCAGAATGAGTTTGACGACACCCTCGCCCAACTGGCTGGCATAGCGCAGCAACTCGTCGCGTACCAGCGCCAGGTCGGCGTTGATTGCCAGGCGCTGGCAGCCCAGTGCCAAGCGTGCGAGGTGGCCGTCCAGCAAGCTGGGCCGGGCGCCTCGCACAGCGATGGTTTCGAACAGGCCATCGCCGTAGGCCAGGCCGCGGTTCTGCAGGTTGAGTGCAGTCGCCGGCTGGCCGTCGATCCAGCTGTGCATCAGCCGGCAAACCGGCGGAATACCAGCGAGCCGTTGGTGCCGCCAAAGCCGAACGAGTTGGACAGCACCACGTCGATCGGCATGCTGCGCGCCTGGTGGGGAACGAAGTCGAGGTCACACCCCTCGTCCGGCTCGTCCAGGTTGATGGTCGGCGGGGCCATCTGGCTATTGATGGCCAGCACGCTGAAGATCGCCTCCACCGCGCCCGCGGCGCCCAGCAAGTGACCGGTCATCGACTTGGTCGAGCTGACCGCCAGCTTGTAGGCATGCTCGCCGAACACGCGCTTGATCGCCGCCACTTCGGCCACATCGCCCGCCGGGGTAGAAGTGCCGTGGGCGTTGATGTAGCTGACTTCTTCCGGCTGGATACCGGCATCGCGCAAAGCGTTGGCCATGCAGCGGGCAGCGCCCTCGCCAGAGTCGGGTGGCGAGGTCATGTGGTAGGCGTCGCCGCTCATGCCAAAGCCAACCAGCTCTGCATAGATAGTCGCACCGCGGGCCTTGGCGTGCTCCAGCTCCTCGAGCACCAGGGCTCCGGCACCGTCGGACAACACAAAGCCGTCACGCCCCTTGTCCCACGGCCGGCTGGCCCGGCTGGGTTCGTCGTTGCGGGTGGACAACGCGCGCGAAGCGCCAAAACCGCCCATGCCCAGACCACAAGCGGCCATTTCGGCGCCACCTGCGATCATCACGTCAGCTTCACCGTAGGCGATATTGCGCGCGGCCATGCCGATGCAATGGGTGCCGGTGGTGCAAGCGGTGGCGATGGCGTAGTTCGGCCCCTGCAGGCCCAGGTGGATCGACAGGAAACCGGAGATCATGTTGATGATCGAACCCGGCACGAAGAACGGCGAAATGCGGCGCGGCCCCGAATCGTGCAGGGTGCGGCTGGTTTCTTCAATGTTGGTCAGGCCACCGATGCCCGAGCCCATGGCAACGCCAATACGCTCACGGTTGGCGTCGGTGACCTCCAGGCCGGCATTACGCACCGCCTGGAAACCGGCCGCCAGGCCGTACTGGATGAACAGATCGAGTTTGCGGGCCTCTTTGGCCGACAGGTACTGCTCAACCTCGAAGCCTTTCACCGAGCCGCCAAAACGGGTGGAGTAGGCAGACAGGTCCGTGTGTTCGATCGGACCAATGCCACTGCGGCCAGCCAGAATGCCCTGCCAGGTGCTCGGTACATCGGTACCCAGTGGCGACAGCATACCCATACCGGTGACCACGACGCGTCTACGCGACACAGTACTCTCCTTTTCTAATAACAGAGTCTCTTGCCATTGCATTCAAGCGCAGGAATGCAATGGCAACAGACTCTTGGTGCGCGGTGAACGAAGCGGCCTGAAGAATGCGAGGCGCTCGCAAAGAAAAAACCGCACGCCAGCGAAGGCAGTGCGGTTTTCCCCGACAAGTAGCGTCGACTGCAGCGTCTTAGGCCTGGTGGGCCAGGACGTAGTCGATAGCAGCTTGAACGGTAGTGATCTTCTCGGCTTCTTCGTCAGGGATTTCGGTCTCGAATTCCTCTTCCAGAGCCATCACCAGTTCAACGGTGTCAAGCGAATCGGCACCCAGGTCATCGACGAAGGACTTGGAGTTAGTCACTTCTTCTTCCTTGACGCCCAGTTGCTCGGCGACGATTTTCTTGACGCGTTCTTCGATGGTGCTCATACCTAGTTTTCACTCCTAATGGATATATGTCAGGCAGCTGGCCGGTGGCTAATTTTATAGAAAGACGTTCGCTTTTCAAGCGAAACGCACCTTCAGGCTAGTCACCACACCCGCTGCCTGGAATCTGGTTGCAGCTTTATAACGGATTTTAGGCTCGCAGTATGACTCTTTTTTTACGAAACCCGTCACATTGAGTTGCAGTATTACATGTACATCCCGCCGTTTACCGGCACGGTGGCGCCGGTCACGTAGGCTGCGCCGTCGGAAGCCAGGAACGAAACCACCTTGGCAATTTCGTCAGCCTGGCCAAGGCGGCCCAGCGGAATCTGGGTCTGCAGGGCTTCGCGCTGAGCTTCCGGCAGCTCGCGGGTCATGTCGGTATCGATGAAGCCCGGGGTCACCGAGTTGACGGTGATGCCACGCGAACCCACTTCACGCGCCAGGGCGCGACTGAAACCTTCCAGGCCGGCCTTGGCAGCCGCGTAGTTGGCCTGACCTGCGTTACCCATGGCACCGACGACCGAGCCGATGCTGATGATACGACCCCAACGTGCCTTGGTCATGCCACGCAGCACACCCTTGGACAGACGGTAGAGGCTGTTCAGGTTGGTGTCGATGACATCGAACCACTCGTCGTCTTTCATGCGCAGCATGAGGTTGTCGCGGGTGATACCGGCGTTGTTGACCAGGATGGCCGGCGCGCCGAACTGCTCGCCAATGGCGGCCAGTACTGCTTCAACGGATTCGGCACTGGTCACGTTCAGCTCCATGCCGGTGCCGGTGATGCCGTGCTCTTTCAGGGTGGCAGCGATGCGCTCGGCGCCGGACGCCGAAGTGGCGGTGCCGATCACGGTCGCGCCCTGGCGGCCCAGTTCGAGGGCGATGGCCTGGCCAATGCCACGGCTGGCGCCGGTGACCAGTGCAACTTTACCTTGCAGGCTCATGCAAGCTTCTCCAAATCAGGCCAGTGCCGCGCGGGTGGCAGCAACGGCGTCAGGGGTGTTGAGGTTGTAGGTGGTCACGCCGTCGGCGCAACGCTTGTTAAGGCCAGCCAGGACCTTGCCCGGGCCACACTCGACCAGGTTGACCGCACCGTTGGCGGCCAGGGTCTGCACGCACTCGACCCAGCGTACCGGCTGGTACAGCTGTGCCAGCAGGTCGTGCTTGAGGGCATCGAGGTCGGCGGCGACGGCAGCAGTGACGTTCTGCACCACCGGAATCTGCGGGGCCTTCCATTCGATGGCATTGACCGAATCGGCAAAGCGCTCGGCGGCCGGCTTCATCAGGGCGCAGTGCGACGGAACGCTGACCGCCAGCGGCAGGGCGCGCTTGGCACCTTTGGCCTTGCACAGCTCCATGGCACGATCTACCGCTGCCTTGTTACCGGCGATGACCACCTGACCAGGCGAGTTGAAGTTCACGGCGCTGACCACTTCGTCCTCAGCGGCTTCGGCGCAGAGCTCCACGACCACGGCATCGTCCAGACCGAGAATGGCAGCCATGGCGCCATGACCGGCCGGTACGGCTTCCTGCATCAGCTGACCGCGGCGCTCGACCAGGCGAACGGCATCTTTCAGGCTGATGCTGCCTGCAGCGACCAGGGCGCTGTATTCGCCCAGGCTGTGACCGGACACGAAGGCAGGCTTGGCACCGCCCTCTTCCAGCCACAGACGCCACAACGCGATGGACGCGGTGAGGATCGCCGGCTGGGTCTTGTCGGTCTGGTTAAGTTGCTCTTCCGGGCCATCCTGGACCAGCTTCCACAGGTCGTAGCCGAGCGCTTCGGACGCTTCCTTGAAGGTTTCGATGATCACTGGCTTCTCGGCGCCGAGCTCGGCGAGCATGCCCAGCGACTGGGAACCTTGACCGGGAAAGACGAATGCGAGGGATGCAGACATTGAACAAGCCCTTATGATCTTGTCGTCGGATAGTGTGCGCCAGGCCCGAGGCCAAGCGCGGAATCTGAAAACTTGGATGAAAACACAGACCAAGCGGTCACATTTAAGCACTTCATCGGCGAAATGCCTAAGGCAACAAGCCTTCAAGGCGGCCGTGCAGCCGCTGCGGCAGGTTTTCCTGAATTTCGATCAGCGCCCGCTGGATGGCACTCTGAAACCCCTGCACGCCCGCAGAGCCATGACTCTTGATGACGATACCCTGCAGCCCCAGGAAGCTCGCCCCATTGTGCCGCGCCGGCGCCAGGTCGGCCTGCAGACGCCTGAGCAGCGGCATGGCCACGGCCCCGGCAATGCGGGAAAAAGCACCGCCCTTGAACAGTTTTTCGATGCGCACACCGATCATCGTCGCCAGGCCCTCGCTGGATTTGAGCAGTATGTTGCCAACAAAACCATCGCACACCACCACGTCCGCCTCACCCCGGTACAGGCCATCCCCTTCGACGAAACCGACATAGTTGAGGCCGCGGGCGTTCTGCAACAGCGTGGCAGCCAGCTTGACCTGCTGATTGCCTTTGATGTCCTCGGTACCGATATTCAACAGTGCCACGCGTGGCCGGTGCACACCCAGGGCCTGAGCGGCCACCGAGCCCATTACGGCGAACTGGTAGAGGTTTTCGGCACTGCAGTCGACATTCGCGCCCAGATCGAGCAGTTGGCAGTAACCCGTCTGGGTCGGGATCGCCGCCACCATGGCCGGCCGATCGATACCCGGCAGGGTCTTGAGCACGAAGCGCGACAACGCCATCAGCGCCCCGGTATTGCCGGCACTGACGCAGGCCTGGGCTTTTCCGTCGCGCACCAGTTCGAGGGCGATGCGCATCGACGAATCCGGCTTGCCGCGTAACGCCTGGGATGGCCGCTCGTCCATACCGATTACCTCACTGGCGGCGACAATCTGCAGGCGCGCGCGATCCGCGGCTGGCAGGCCACTGACGAGATCTTCAAGGAGGGAGGGTTGACCGACGAGGGTCAGGTGGAGCGAGGGGGTAGCCGAAAGGCAGGCAATGCTAGCCTGGACAATGCTGCGGGGACCGAAGTCCCCGCCCATTGCGTCGATCGCGATGACCTGAGCGGACAAGGATTACTCGTCAGCGCCCTTGTCAACCACTTTACGACCACGGTATACGCCTTCTGGCGAAACGTGGTGACGCAGGTGAACTTCACCAGTGGTTTTCTCTACCGACAGCGCGTTTTCCGACAGAGCGTCGTGCGAACGGCGCATGTCACGGGCAGAGCGGGATTTTTTGTTCTGCTGAACAGCCATAATTGATTAACTCCTAAACGTTTGGGTCACGCTTTAACTGCGCCAAAACACTGAACGGGTTGGACCGCGATACCTCGTCCTTGCTCGATTCGGGCTCGTCTGCGCCCGCCGGCTGCTGGCATTCTTCCGGATGATGAGCAGGCACGATTGGCAAGGCGAGCAAAAGCTCCTCCTCGACCAATGCCTGCAGATCCAAAGGATCTTCGCCCAGTTCCAGCACGTCATAGCCTTTCGGCAACGACTGGGTATTCGCACCCTCCTTCACCACCGCGTAAGTACATTCGCTGTGGATCGGCAGGGTGACCAGCTCAAGACAACGCTGGCAAACCATCTTGACTTCGACGTCCAGCTCGCTGTGGATAACCACCACGTGCTGCTCATCTCGTTCAAAATCGAACTTCGCCTGCACCGTACCGACATTGTCGGAAAGCGGGTCGCAGAGTCTTTCCAAATCAGCGAGTTGCAGCGAACCGTTAAGGGTTACGCCACGATCGGCTAATTTGCGCGGGTCAACGTGAGGTGGAATCGGGTCATTCAACATAGGCGCAGCATTCTAGGGATGCCCCCCGCCCCTGTCAAAGGAAATTAGGCGGCATCGTGCGTGATAGAATTGGTTCAACCGAACCCGGAGTCTACCATGCTTCCTTTGTTACTGGCTTCCAGCTCTGCCTATCGCCGCGAACTGCTCGCACGCCTGCACCTGCCCTTCACCTGGGCAAGCCCCGACATAGACGAGCAACGCCTGGATGGCGAGCCGCCCGTAGAACTGGTGCGCCGGCTGGCCAGGCAAAAGGCCGAGGTATTGGCAGGCAGCCATCCCGGGCACCTGATTATCGGCTCGGACCAGGTTGCAGTATTGGGTGAGCAGGTGCTGGGCAAGCCACATACATTCGAGCGCGCCTGCGAGCAACTACTGGAGTGCAGCGGGCAACAGGTGAACTTCCTGACCGGGCTGGCACTGCTGAACAGCGCCACCGGGCACTGCCAGGTAGATTGCGTGCCTTTTACCGTGACACTGCGCGAATTGAGCAGGGAACAGGTAGAGCGTTACGTGACAGCAGAACAGCCGCTGGATTGCGCAGGGAGCTTCAAGGCGGAGGGGTTGGGGGTGAGCTTGTTCCAGAGCACGCACGGGTGCGATGCGACCAGCCTGATCGGGCTGCCGCTGATTCGGCTGGTGGATATGCTGACCAAGGAAGGGGTGATGGTTCCGTAACCTGGCCGGGGATTTGGGCGCCCGGCGGATCGAGCGCCGCCCGGGAGGGTGAACGATCGGGGATGTTGGACGGCTGGTCCGGCCTATTCGCGGGTAAACCCGCTCCTACAACGGGCACCCCGATCGATGAGCGAGCCTGAGCGCAATGCGCCGCGCGGGCGGCGCTCGATCTGCCAGGCAAAACAAGCTGCGACGGACTCAACGCAACTGCGGCCCCTGGAACCCCATCCACATCGCCAGGTGCTCAGCCACGCTGGCCCCCACGCGCTTGGAGAAGCGATCGAAAGGCGACTCCTGAACAGTGAAGTCCACCAACTCCTTTTCGCCCACGATTTCACGCGCCACATAGCTGGCACTGCCCAAGCCATCCACCAGCCCCAGCGCCTTGGCCTGCTCACCCGACCAGATCAGGCCGCTGAACAACTCCGGGTGCTCCTTATCCTTCAAGCGCTCACCCCGCCCCTGCTTCACCATGGCGATGAACTGTTGGTGCGTGGTATCCAGCACACCCTGCCAGAACCGGGTCTCGTCTGGTTTTTCCGGCGAAAACGGATCAAGGAACGCCTTGTGCTCACCCGATGTATAGGCACGCCGCTCGACCCCCAGCTTTTCCATGGCGCCGACAAAGCCATAACCGGCCGCCGTCACACCAATGGAACCCACCAGACTGGCCTTGTCGGCATAGATCTCGTCCGCCGCACTGGCGATGTAATAGGCACCGGAAGCACCCAGGTCGGCGATCACCGCATACAGCTTGATAGCGGGATATTCGGCACGCAGGCGACGAATTTCGTCATACACGTAACCCGCCTGCACCGGGCTGCCACCCGGACTGTTGATGCGCATCACCACAGCCTTGGTCTTGTCATCCCTGAACGCCGCTCGCAGGCTCTTGACGATGTTATCGGCGCTGGCAGCCTCCTGATCGGCAATCACCCCGCGCACCTCGACCAGCGCGGTATGGCTGGCACCGCGCGAAGCGGCCTTGTCCATGTCCATCAGCGGCGAGAACAACGCCAGAATGCCGAACAGGTAGACGAAGGTCAGCAGCTTGAAGAAGATCCCCCAGCGCCGCGACCGTCGCTGCTCCTGCACACTGGCCAGCAAGGTCTTTTCCAGCAGCTTCCAGCTGTTGCGCTCTTCGCGCTCCCCGGGCTCGGCCTCTGGGGCTTTCCATTCGTCTGCCATGCTTACCTACCTTGGAAGTGGAGTTGCGGAACCACCCAGCCACTCGCGCAACTGGGAAAAGTGATCGATGCATACCTGCGGGCCAAACTCGGCCAGCGCCTGCAGCGACATGGCACCATAGCCAACCGCCACCGAATGCATGCCGGCATTGCTGGCCATCTGCAGGTCGAATGCCGAATCTCCGACCATCAGTGCACGCGTCGGTTCGACGCCACAATGACCGAGGATTTCCTCGAGCATCAGCGGGTGCGGCTTGCCCCGGGTCTCGTCAGCGGCACGGGTGATATCGAAGAACCGCTCCCAGCCATTGGCCTTGAGCACCCGATCCAGCCCGCGACGGGCCTTGCCGGTGGCCACCGCCAGGCGGTAACCCTCGGCACGAAAGGCATCCAGCGACTCGACCACGCCTTCGAACAGCGGCGAAGGCTGCTGATCCAGCGCAACGTAGACATCGGCATAGTGCTGACGGAAGCTGGCAACCCCTGCAGGCGCCAGGTGCGGGTACAGGGTGTGGATCGCCTCGTCCAGGGCCAGACCGATGATACCCTTGACCGCAGCGTCGCTGCTCTGCGCCTCGCCGGCACGCTCGGCGGCGACACTCATGGCCTCGACGATACGCCCAATGGAATCGGCCAGGGTGCCGTCCCAGTCGAAGATCAGTAGCTCATAGCCTTTTTTCATGGGTCAGGACGCACTCAGACGTTCAACGGTTTTCGCCCAGACCTCATCCACAGGCGCCTCGAGCTTCAATTCACCGCCGTCCGGCAGCGGCACGGTCAACGCATAGGCATGCAGGAACAGGCGCTTGCCACCCAGCTCACGAATTTCGCGGCTGAAGTCTTCGTCACCGTATTTGCTGTCGCCAGCGATCATGTGCCCGGCATGCAAGGTGTGCACGCGGATCTGATGGGTACGACCAGTGATCGGGCGCGCCTCGACAATGGTGGCAAAGTCGCCAAAACGGCGCAGCACCCGAAACAGGGTCAGCGCCTCTTTGCCTTCCTCGTTCACTTCAACCATGCGCTCACCGGAACGCAGGTTGCTCTTGAGCAACGGCGCGTTGACCTGCTTTTTCGAGGTTGGCCAGTGGCCGCGCACCAGCGCCATGTAGCGCTTGTCGACACCATCGCCGCGCAGGGCGGCATGCAGGTGGCGCAGCATGCTGCGCTTCTTGGCGATCATCAACAGACCAGACGTGTCGCGATCCAGGCGGTGCACCAACTCCAGCTCCTTGGCGTCCGGGCGCAACTGGCGCAGCGCCTCGATCACCCCGAAGCTCAGGCCACTGCCGCCATGCACGGCGATGCCGGCCGGCTTGTTCATCACGATAAGCGCCTTGTCTTCGTAAACAATGGCGGCCTCCAGGCGCTGCAGCAGGCCTTGGGCCACCGGCGCCGGCTCGTCTCGCTCCGGCAAGCGGACGGGCGGAACCCGCACGATGTCGCCGGCCTGGATTTTGTACTCCGGCTTGACGCGGCCCTTGTTGACCCTCACCTCACCCTTGCGCAGGATGCGGTAGACCAGTGTCTTGGGCACGCCCTTGAGGGCCGTGATGAGGAAATTATCGATGCGTTGGCCGGCAAGCTCCGGCGCGACTTCGATCAGCTGAACGCCGGAAGTCGGAGGGGTATTGGTCGTCATTGCGGGATCATAACAATTTTTTATGGAATTGAAGCACTTAATCATTGCTGCTATAGTCGCGAACGCCGCCAAAAGCGGCAGGCCAGCGGCATCAGGCTCTTTGCCGGTCCCTGACCTTCGCAATTCTCCAGGACGCGAGGCCGTCCTACGGGGTTTTCGCCAGTTTACCGAAATGCCTGGAATCGCCACCAGCGCCGTGTAGAGAAGACCGAAAAAAAACGACAAGTGCGGTGTTTCACCTGCTTACCCGATTCTTTTCGCTGCACCTCTGCCCGCGAGTCGCTTCCACGCATCGCCCGGCGAATGCTTCGGAAATACCTGCCTTGGACATGAATGGCGCCAGTGCAGAACCAGCGCTGGCGAAAAATGCAACCCGTTGCGGATTCAGCGCGCGGCAGCACCCGAATTATCAGGGATACGTGCAGGGTGGAGATGCACAGCCCTCGGACCGTGTAGCACCGCGTCCGGCCACCAGCCCACTGACGGCTGGTGAGCGGATAAGGTCCTGAACAGATGCCCTCCGGGCGTCCACGGCTGACGGTTGATTCCTCCTCCTGACTGAGTGCACAAGGCCCGCTTGGTTGATTCGGATACCTATTCGAAGCCACCGGGGCCTTGTTGGCACCGCAGCAAACAGGACGCGTCGTCGCGACAACGGCAGGCTGGGCAACCGGCTGGTGCCGAACGTCGCTCGACACGGGGGTGGCCCGGCCACCCTTTGCGCACCTTGGCACCGACCATGAGACGTCGTGTGTGCCGAACGCCGTTTCCGGCAGCCCGGAAACCGACGGTACAACATGAAAAGAATGCTGATTAACGCGACTCAACCCGAAGAGTTGCGTGTAGCCCTGGTGGACGGCCAACGTCTCTACGACCTGGACATCGAGTCCGGCGCGCGCGAGCAGAAAAAGGCCAACATCTACAAAGGCAAGATCACCCGCATCGAACCCAGCCTCGAAGCCGCCTTCGTCGACTTCGGTTCCGAACGTCACGGCTTCCTGCCGCTGAAAGAAATCTCCCGCGAGTACTTCAAGAAGGCCCCAGAAGGCCGGGTCAACATCAAGGAAGTGCTCAGCGAAGGCCAGGAAGTCATCGTTCAGGTCGAGAAGGAAGAGCGCGGCAACAAAGGCGCCGCCCTCACCACCTTCATCAGCCTGGCCGGCCGCTACCTGGTGCTGATGCCCAACAACCCGCGTGCCGGTGGCATCTCCCGCCGCATCGAAGGCGAAGAGCGCAACGAACTGCGCGAAGCCCTGAACGGCCTGACCGTGCCGGGCGACATGGGCCTGATCGTGCGCACTGCCGGCCTTGGCCGCAGCAGCGAAGAAATGCAATGGGACCTGGACTACCTGCTGCAACTGTGGACCGCCATCAAGGAAGCGTCCCTGGACCGCGCCGCGCCATTCCTGATCTATCAGGAAAGCAACGTCATCATCCGCGCCATCCGTGACTACCTGCGCCAGGACATCGGCGAAGTGCTGATCGACAGCATCGAAGCCCAGGAAGAAGCACTGACCTTCATCCGCCAGGTGATGCCGCAGTACGCCAGCAAGGTCAAGCTGTACGAAGACAGCGTGCCACTGTTCAACCGCTTCCAGATCGAAAGCCAGATCGAGACGGCCTTCCAGCGCGTGGTTGACCTGCCGTCCGGTGGCTCGATCGTGATCGACCCGACCGAAGCCCTGGTGTCCATCGACATCAACTCGGCGCGCGCCACCAAAGGCAGCGACATCGAAGAAACCGCCCTGCAGACCAACCTGGAAGCAGCCGAGGAAATCGCCCGCCAGCTGCGCCTGCGTGACATCGGCGGCCTGATCGTCATCGACTTCATCGACATGACCCCGGCAAAGAACCAACGCGCCGTTGAAGAGCGCGTTCGTGAATGCCTGGAAGCCGACCGCGCCCGCGTGCAGGTAGGCCGCATCTCGCGCTTCGGCCTGCTGGAAATGTCCCGTCAGCGCCTGCGCCCATCGCTGGGCGAAAGCAGCGGCATCGTTTGCCCGCGCTGCTCCGGCACCGGCATCATCCGTGACGTCGAGTCGCTGTCGCTGGCCATCCTGCGCCTGATCGAAGAAGAAGCCCTGAAGGACCGCACCGCCGAAGTACGCGCTCAGGTGCCGATCCCGGTAGCCGCTTTCCTGCTGAACGAAAAGCGCAACTCGATCACCAAAATCGAGCTGCGCACCCGTGCGCGCATCATCATCCTGCCGAACGACCACCTGGAAACCCCGCACTTCGAAGTCCAGCGCCTGCGCGACGACAACCCTGAAGTGCTGAACAACCAGTCCAGCTACGAAATCGCCGCCGCCGAAGCCGAAGAAGCGCCGCAGCCGACCGCCACCCGCACCCTGGTACGCCAGGAAGCCGCAGTGAAAACGGCCCCGGCCCGCGCCAACGCACCGGTACCGGTCGCCGCTGAAGAGCCCCAGCCTGCCGCGCCGGTCGCCCCTGCCCCGAGCGCTCCAGAGCCAAGCCTGTTCAAAGGCCTGGTGAAGTCGCTGGTCAGCCTGTTCGCCGGCAAGGACGAGCCTGCCGCCGCGCCAGTGGTTCCCGCCGCCGAAAAACCGGCCGCCGAGCGCAGCCCGCGCAACGAAGAACGCCGCAACGGCCGCCAGCAAAGCCGCAACCGCAACGGCCGCCGCGACGAAGAACGCAAGCCGCGCGAAGAGCGTGCCGAGCGCGCACCGCGTGAAGAGCGTGCACCGCGCGAAGAACGCGCCCCACGTGAAGAGCGTGCACCGCGTGAGGAACGCGCCCCACGTGAAGAGCGTGCACCGCGCGAGGAACGCGCCCCACGCGAAGAACGTGCTCCACGCCAGCCACGCGAAGACCGCCGTAGCAACCGCGGCGAAGAGCGCGTTCGCGAATTGCGCGAGCCGCTGGACGCTACGCCACCAGCCGAACGCGAAGAGCGCCAGCCGCGTGAAGAGCGTGCTCCACGCGAAGAGCGTGCACCTCGTGAAGAACGTGCCCAACGTGAAGAGCGCGCACCTCGTGAGGAACGTGCTCCACGCGAAGAGCGCGCACCTCGTGAGGAACGTGCCCCACGTGAAGAGCGCGCACCTCGTGAGGAACGTGCTCCACGTGAAGAGCGCGCACCTCGTGAAGAACGTGCTCCACGTGAAGAACGCGCCCCGCGCCCACCACGCGAAGAGCGCCAACCACGCGCTGTCGAAGAAGCTGCCGAACAGGCTGCCGAGCTGGCCGAAGAGCAACTGCCAAGCGAAGAGCTGCAGCAAGACGAGCAGGAAGGCACCGATGGCGAGCGCCCGCGCCGCCGCTCCCGTGGCCAGCGTCGTCGCAGCAACCGTCGTGAGCGTCAGCGCAACGCCAATGGCGAACTGATCGACGGCAGTGAAGAAGAAGGCAGCGAAGAGCAGCCACAACAGCACCAGGCCACCGAGCTGGGTGCCGAACTGGCTGCCGGCCTTGCCGTGACGGCTGCTGTCGCCAGCAGCAACATCAGCTCCGACGCAGAAGCCCAGGCCAACCAGCAGGCCGAGCGTGCTACCGCCGAAGTCGCTACCGTTGCAGAAACCGACAACAGCGAAGCCACCCAGCCGGTCGAGCAGGTCGAAGCGGTCGCCAAAGCTGAAGAAGCGTCCGTGGCCCCAGCGGTCGAGCAGCCGGTCACCGAGCCAGTGGCCGCAGCCGAGGCAACTGCCGAGCCTGTGGTCGAAACTGCCCCGCAGCCTGTCGCTGAAGACGCACCTGCTGTTGAGTCGGCCGTGGTTGCAGAAACCGTGGCCGCTGAAACCCCAGTAGAAGCCCCAACGGTGGAAGCCGGTGAAATCGAACAGGCCCCGGCCGTGGTCGAAGTCACTCCGGTTGCTGTACAGCCTGCCCCGGTTGTCGAAGCCCAGCCAGAAGTGGCGGCCGAGCCTGCACCTGCAGCGGTCGAACCTGCCACTGTCATGCTGGCCAACGGCCGCGCACCGAACGACCCACGTGAAGTGCGTCGCCGCAAGCGTGAGGCCGAGGCTGCTGCCAAAGCCGCACAGGAAGCTGCTGCAGCCTCCCAGGAACCAGCCCTGGAAGCCGCCGATGAGCACAAACCTCATCACGGCTGATAGCCAAAGCTGAATGAAAAAGCCCCGCCAGTGCGAACTGGCGGGGCTTTTTTTGGCTTGCCTGACTGGCCT
>NZ_JBICKE010000021.1:0-44261 GCF_043103865.1 Pseudomonas sp. yb_5 | reverse complement strand
GAGGCCAGCACAGGAAAATATAAATCTCTGATTTTCAAACAATAGATCTGAAAAGCTCTAACAAAACAGGAAATTATCCTTTACACGGATCCTGTTTCGGCACTATCTTCTGATTCAGGCCGCCACATCGGCCAGCGTCGCTCGGACGGTTCCGGGCGCTTACGTAATCAGAGGAAGCCATGGCCAACCCAGGTTCGCCGCGCCGCTTTGCGCGCATCGATCGTCTCCCCCCCTACGTCTTCAACATCACCGCCGAGCTCAAGATGGCTGCCCGCCGTCGTGGCGAGGACATCATCGACCTGAGCATGGGCAACCCCGATGGCGCCACCCCGCCGCACATCGTCGAGAAGCTGGTACAGGTCGCCCAGCGTGAAGACACCCACGGCTACTCCACCTCTCGCGGCATCCCGCGCCTGCGCCGGGCCATCTCCAACTGGTACAAGGACCGCTACGAGGTCGACATCGACCCGGAAAGCGAAGCCATCGTTACCATCGGCTCGAAAGAGGGCCTGGCCCACCTGATGCTGGCCACCCTCGACCAGGGCGACACAGTGCTGGTGCCTAACCCCAGCTACCCGATCCACATCTACGGCGCAGTGATCGCCGGTGCCCAGGTGCGTTCGGTGCCGCTGGTACCGGGTGTGGACTTCTTCAACGAGCTTGAGCGGGCCATCCGCGAGTCCATCCCCAAGCCTAAGATGATGATCCTTGGCTTCCCGTCCAACCCCACCGCCCAGTGCGTGGAACTGGACTTCTTCGAGCGAGTGGTGGCCCTGGCCAAGCAGTACGACGTGCTGGTGGTGCATGACCTGGCCTATGCCGACATCGTCTACGATGGCTGGAAAGCCCCGTCGATCATGCAGGTCCCGGGGGCCAAGGACATTGCGGTGGAGTTCTTTACCCTGTCCAAGAGCTACAACATGGCCGGCTGGCGCATCGGCTTCATGGTCGGCAACCCTGAGCTGGTCAGCGCCCTGGCGCGGATCAAGAGCTACCACGACTACGGCACCTTCACCCCGCTACAGGTCGCGGCCATTGCCGCGCTGGAAGGCGACCAGCAGTGCGTCCGCGACATTGCCGAGCAGTATCGCCAGCGCCGCAACCTGCTGGTCAAAGGGCTGCACGAACTGGGCTGGATGGTCGAGAACCCCAAGGCGTCGATGTACGTGTGGGCGAAGATCCCGCCGGAGTATGCGCATCTGGGTTCGCTGGAGTTCTCCAAGAAGCTGCTGGCCGAGGCCAAGGTTTGTGTGTCGCCGGGGATCGGTTTTGGTGACTATGGGGACGACCATGTGCGCTTTGCTCTGATCGAGAACCAGGACCGTATTCGCCAGGCCATCCGCGGAATCCGGCAAATGTTCCGGGCTGACGGTTTGGCTCGCAAGTAAGCCCATTGGGGCTGCGAAGCAGCCCCATCTGCCTCTTGGGTGAGCTTTCCGCCTGCCTTCTGGTTACCCGTACGCCTACCTTCAGCACTCATTTCTCACCAAAGAGATCCCCCATGAGTGTCTTCACCGCCTACTTCTGCGGCACTGGCTCGCACCGTTTCGACGATGCCAATCCCAACTTCTGGAATGGCGAGCTGGTCTCGACCCTGGCCAGCAACGACCAGAGCCGGGAATTTGCCCACTGGATCGCCGTCGACGGCCCAGGCAGCGGCAACCTTCAGGATGACAACCTGTTCGTCGAACCCGGCGGCTACTTCAACTGGACCGGCCAGCTGTTTGGTCGCGGTTGGGAGGAGAACGTCAGCCATGTACTGCAGGTCATCAAGGGCGAAAGCAACTGGCGGCGCACCAAACTCAGTGAGCAAGAATACGAGCGGCTGAAAGCTGCCGGCGTGCCGATTCCGGATGTTGCTTCCTCCGCCTCATGGTTCTGGCGAACCTACGACTACGGCGATCGCCACCCAACCCCGCAGGAACTGCAGGAGCGCATCATCAGCATGTTCCGCAAACCGCGCCTGCCAACCCAGGTCAACCTGGTGGGCTGGAGCAGGGGAGGGATCAGTTGCCACATGCTGGCCAATGCCATGGCGCAAGACCCGGTATTGCGGGGCATACCGGTGAACATATTTGCCATCGACCCGGTGCCTGGGGTCGGTAACGTGCAAGCCGAGCGCGTAACGTTGGCGGATAACGTCAAAGAATACGTAGGCTTCTACTCGAGGGATGAGCGCTCCAAAGGTTTTGCCTGCGTGATCCCTTCGGTCGCCAAAGGGACGCGGATATGCGTTTATCCGATACCGGGCCGTCATGCCACGCTGGTAGGCAACGCCTCGGCTGATGGCGCAGGCGATGGCAAGGTGCTGGCCGAACCCGGGCTGGTCGTTCGCCACTTTGCCGAGGTTTGCCTGACCCGCTGGGGCGTGCAACTGGAGAAACGCTTGGCCTTGAGCAGCAGCCAGTTGATGAACTATCACCAGGTCATGGCGGCTGCCGACAGGCAGTACCAAGCGATGCGTAGTGAGTCCTACACGGTGCTCACCGAGGGCGATGAAAGCGATCGTCTGGTGCATTGTGGCGACGTGCAGACGCAGTTCAGCAAGGTGCAGGGAGGTGGCTACGAGCCGAGCGCAGGCCTTGGTCTGCAACGCTGGGATGCTGAAACTTATCAGCCCATCTGCTAACTGCAAGGGGGCGACCAGCGAAGGCATTGGTCGTCCTTGTTCAGCGGCCGGATCAGCGGTGATTTTTTTTTCATTCCCCCTCTATCCAGCGGCCCCCGCTTGGATTAAAAATGGCGCCGCGGGCCAGCCCCGATAACAACAACCTTCCCTCCGTGACATCATGTCTGAATATAACCCTTGCCTTGACTGCGGCGCCTGCTGCGGGTACTTCCGTGTGTCCTTCTTCTGGGGCGAATGCCAGTCTGCCGGGGGCCTTGTGCCGGACGACCTGGTGGTGCAGATCAACCCCACCCGCGTTGCCATGATCGGCACCGATGCCAAGCCTTGCCGCTGTGTCAGCCTTCAGGGCGAGATCGGAAAGGAAGTGGCCTGTACCATTTACGCCAACCGTTCCAGTCCTTGCCGCGAGTTCGAGGCGTCCTGGGAGGGTGGGGTTCATAACCCGAGCTGCGATGATGCGCGGGCGGCGTATGGGCTGCCACCGTTGACTCCGCCGGGGGCGAACGAGCCGCATTGGCCGGATGATGGGGCTGAGGTGGCGTGAAGTATCGATCGGCCTGACGCGGTCAATGTGGGGCCTTGTGTCGCGAAAGGGCTGCACAGTAGCCCCGGGGTTTCAGCGTCGATGCAAGTAATGCCGGGGCCGCTTTGTGGCCCTTTCGCGACACAAGGCCGCTCCTACAGGTATCGTGCAAGGCTACTGGTCTGTGGTGAACCTGCCGACGACGGGCTGCAAAGCAGCCCCGAGATGCCTGAACCCAGCACATGACGTTAAACTGTCATCTCCCCAGCAATGGACAGGAGATCCGGTGTGACCCCACCCCGCAGTTTCCCCAGTGACCTCTGCCTCGACAGCCCGCGCCTGCAATTGCGCCCCATGCGCCATGCCGATGCCGCGCAGTGGCTGGCGATCATGGCCGATCCCGAGGTCATGCGCTATTGGCACCATGCACCCTGGCAGGACCTGGCCGAGGCCGAAAGCGCCCTGGCCGCCGACCGCGAAGCCTATGCCAATGGCGATCAGCTCAAGCTCGGCATGTACCGCCGCGACAACGGCGAACTGATCGGCATGGTCCAGCTGTTCAACATCGACGATATTTCCCGCCGTGGCGAAATCGGCTACTGCCTGGCCAGCGCCATGCAGGGCAGGGGCTACATGGACGAAGCACTGACCTGCTTCATCGACTACCTCGCCCACACCCTGCACATGCGTCGCCTGGAAGGCGAAATCGATCCGCGCAACCAAGGCTCGGCACGCACCCTTGAGCGCCAGGGCTTCGTGCTGGAGGGCACGTTGCGAGCGCGCTGGTGCGTGGCAGGTGAGCTGTCCGACTCTGGCATCTACGGCTTGTTGCTCGAACCACCTGTTGCATAGGCTTACGGCGAATAGCTACTATTCGGGAACAATTCTCACTTGTGTCCCGGTGCCCCATGCCCGTAGCCGACTCACCGAGCCCGTACCCGCTTGAACAGCTTTACAGTGAGCACCATGGCTGGCTATTTAGCTGGCTACGTCGCAAGCTGCGCTGCTCGCACAGCGCAGCCGACCTCGCCCAGGACACCTTCGTGCGCATCCTGGCCTCGCGTGATGCCTTGCTGGGCATGCGCGAGCCACGCGCCTACCTCAGTACCACTGCACGCCGCCTGTTGATCGACCGGGTGCGTCGACAGCAAATCGAAGAGGCCTATCTCAGCGAACTTGCCTTGGCTGCCGAGGCGCTGGAGGGGCACCAGTCTCCCGAAAGCATCCTCATCACCCTCGAAGCGCTGGAGCAGATCGCTTTCCTGCTGGAAGGCCTGCACGTGAATGCCCGCGAGGCTTTCGTCGGTTACTACCTGGACGACCTGACCCAGCCGCAGATTGCCAAACGCCTGCAGATTTCCCCACGCATGGTGCGCAAGTACCTGGCCCAGGCCCTGATCCATTGCCACCGCACGCTGGACATTGCCGAACCGTGAACCCCTCGCGTATCGAACAGGAAGCTGCCGAATGGGCCCTGTGCCTGGGCGAGGGTGAACTGGATGCCGACGAGGCAGGTGAGTTCGACGCCTGGCTGCAGGCCGACCCACGCCACGGCGCCACCTTGCGCCGCATGCAAGGGGTGATCAGCCAGGTGCAGGCACTGCGCGAGCAACGCGGCCCGGTGGGTGCCGGGCTGCGCGCCGGCGTACGGGTTTCGACTCCAGGCTCGGGCGCACGGCACACTTTGCTCGGTGTGGCCCTGGCAATCTCCTTGCTGGGCGCACTGAGCCTTTCCGGTGGTACGCCGCGCGACTGGCTGGCCGACTTGCATACCGCGCCGGCCGAGTGGCGCAGCCAAACCCTGGAAGATGGCTCGCAGCTGACCTTGGCGGGCAACTCTGCCGTGGATGTGGAGTTCAGCACTGGCCAGCGGCGCATCCGCCTGCTGCATGGACAGGTGCTGGTGGATGTCAGCCATGACCCGACGCGACCCTTCGTGATACAGACCGACGAAGGCAGCTTCAAGGCCCTGGGTACGCGTTTCGTGGTCAGCCAAGGCCGTGCCCGCAGCGAACTGACCATGCTTGAGTCCCGGGTCGAGGCGCGCAGTGCCGTGTCCGGCGATCAGTTGGTCGTCGGCCAGGGCGAGCGGGCATGGGTGGCGCGTGACGGGCTTGGTCCGTTGCCGGCGATCGACCCGACGCGGGTCGATCGGGCTTGGCAGCATCACCAGTTGGTGGCCGACGGCGTACCGCTCGACCAGGTGCTCGATGCCCTGGCCGAGCAACGCCGTGGCGTGCTGCGCTTCGACCGCCAGGCAATGCGGGCGATCAAGGTGTCGGCGGTACTGCCTCTGGATGACAGCGAGCGGGCCCTGCGCCTGCTGGCCGAGGCACTGCCGATTCGTATCGGCGGCGTTGGCCGCTGGTGGACCACGGTCGAGCCCGTCTCACAAGAAAATTGACCCAGGTGGTTCCGCTTCTGCGCAGTGGCCCGTCAGACAAGAGGCCAACCGATCAAGAACAAGGAGCCGATCCACCATGCGCCGATTCCCTGGCCACCCCGTCCTCAGCCCGCTAGCCCTGGCCTTGCGCCTTTCCTGTGCCGGTTTGGCCCTAGCCGTTGCGGCCCTGCCGGCCGTCGCCGAGGAGGCCGCCCGCCGTAGCTTCGAAGTGCCCGCCGGCAACCTGGCCCAGGCGCTTGGTAGCTATGCCCAGCAAGCCGCCGTGTCGCTGGCCTTCACACCCGAAGCACTGGCCGGCCTGCAAAGCAAAGGCCTGCATGGCCTGTATTCGGTGGACAGCGGTTTTGCCGTGCTGCTGGCCGGCAGTGGTTACCGGGTAGAGCGTAGCGATAACGGCTACCGGCTGGTGGCCGAGCCGCAAGCGGCGGTGAGCAGTGACGCGATGGAACTCGGCGTGACCACAGTAGCCGGGCAGGGCATGGGCCAGAGTACCGAGAACACCGGCTCCTACGCGCCGGGCCTGATCAGCGTTGGCTCCAAGACCCCGACCAGCCTGCGCCAGACGCCGCAATCGGTGTCGACCGTGACTCGCCAGCTGATTGAAGACCAGCAACTGACCGACATCAACCAGGCGATGAAAGTGACGCCGGGCATCGTCACCCAGAGCACCACCTTCCGCACCCAGGACTTCCTCTCGCGTGGTTTCAGCATCCAGAACCTGCAGATCGACGGCGCTGCACCGCAGGCGCTGGGCACTGCCATGGGTTCGTTCTATTCGTCGAACATCTTCGAACTGGCCGAGTTCGACCACATCGAGGTGCTGCGCGGTACTGCTGCGTTGTATGGTGGCTCGGGTGACCCGGGTGGCATCATCAACATGGTGCGCAAGCGGCCAACTTCTTTTAACCAGCTGAAGCTGACCCTGTCGGCCGGTAGCTGGGACAACTATCGCCAGGAGTTCGACCTGTCCGGCCCGCTGGGCTGGGATGGTCGCCTGCGCGGTCGCCTGGTGATGTCCAACACCGATCGCCAGTATTTCACCGACAACCGCGCCACCGAGCGGCCGTTGGTGTATGGCGTGCTGGAGGCGGACGTTACGGACGACACCATGCTCACCTTCGGTGCTCGCTACAACAAGTCCCACGAAACCGGCAGCAACAGCGCGGTGCCGCGCTACAGCAATGGTGCTGACCTGAACCTGCCACGGCATACCGGCCTGACCAAGAATTGGGCCTACCTCGACGCCACCGCACGCGAGTACTTCGCCAAGGTGGACCACCGATTCAACGACGACTGGAAGCTCAACCTCAGCTACACCAACACTTGGGACCTTGGGCTGTTCAAGACGGCGACTACCCTGAATGCAGTAGACCCGGTGACCAATACCGGGGCGACCTGGTACGGCACCTCGACCCGCCAGGAGAACGAGCAGCACCTGTATGACGGTAACGTCTCTGGCCACTTCCAGGCCTTTGGTCTGGACCATGAAGTGGTCTTCGGTGCCGACTACCAGAAGATCGACAGCCGGTGGCTGGGCACTGCGCCTTATGCCGCATCGGGCGCGCCGGCCAACGTGTTCGACCCCGACAGCTCGGCGTTCGACGACCCCGGCAACGGGCGTGACTACAAGCGCGACTACAGCCCCAACTCGCAACGCCAGTACGGCCTGTACGGCAGCCTGCGTTTGCAGCTGGCCGAACCCCTGCACCTGATTGTCGGGGCGCGTGCACAGCGATTCCACTTTTGGCAGACCTACACCAACAACCTGACCTCGCCAGCAAGTATCTCCAGCCCGGAGCAGCGTATAGGCACCAAGGTCACCCCGTTCGGTGGCCTGGTCTACGACCTTGACGATCAATGGTCGACATACGTCAGCTATTCGGAAATCTACAAACCGCAGTCCAGCCGAATCAGCGGCCCTGCGCAAAGCGGTTCGCCGCTTGAGCCCATGACCGGCAAAACCTACGAAACCGGCCTCAAGGGTGAGTTGTTCAACGGCGCACTCAACGCCAGCGTGGCGCTGTACTACAGCACCCGCGAAAACGAAGCGGTGCAAGACCCGAACTTCCTGGCCACCAGCGCCGGCTTCTCGGGCAGCTGCTGCTATGTGTCCAACGGTAAGGTGGTGAGCAAGGGCATCGACATGGAGCTGTCTGGCGAGCTGCTGCCGGACTGGATGCTGGTGGGGGGCTACACCTTCAACCTGAACCGCAACCGCAGCGCCGATGCACCGCTGAGCACGGTGATGCCAAAGCACCTGTTCAAGCTGTACAGCACCTACCGGCTGCCGGGTATCCTCAGCGACTTCAAGGTCGGCGGCGGCGTGCAGGTGCAAAGCGCCACGTACATGAGCGGTACAGTGAATCGCTACGACAGCAGCGGCGCGCTGGTTGAGCGAAACGTACCGTTCGACTTCGACCAGAGCGGCTATGCGATCTGGAACGCATTGGTCGAATACCGTGTCGATGATCACTGGAACGTCACGCTCAACGGCAACAACCTGTTCGACAAGAAGTACTACGAAACCGTGGGTACTTCGACCTATGGCAACTACTATGGTGAGCCACGCAACTTCATGGTGACCCTGCGCGGCACCTATTGAGGGTTTGGAAGCGGGGCAGGGCCTGGGTTAAGGTCGTAGGCTGTCCCGTTTCTCTCAGGAATCCCCTTTGCCCGTTTTCTACCTGAGTATCAGCCTGCTGCTGTATCTGCTCGCCCTGTTCTTCGATGGTGCGCTGATGGGCGGCGAGCGTCACATGCCGGCCCTGCAGATGCTGCTGTACGGGCCATGGGGTATGCCATTCGGCTTGTACCAATGGTTCGCCAACCCACTGCTTGCCCTGGCCATCCTTGCCCATCGGCGGTTTCGCCGGCTGGCCTTGCTGGCCGGGCTTGGCGCGGCGTATCTGGCTGCCAGCAGTTTTGGCATCGACCGCTTGCCGGATAATCGCAGCTACGAGTTTCATGACCTTACCGGCTTTGGTGCAGGCTTCTACCTGTGGCTGGCGGCGATGGTGGTGTTTTGCCTTGGGCAAGCCTGGTTTTGCTGGAGGGCGCGAAGGGCTGATGACGTGCCAGGCTGGAACTGGCTTGATGTCGCCTTGATTGCGGCCCTGGGGGTAACGTTGTATGCAGCGACGCAAATGCCATCGCTGCGCTTCGAGCCAGGCAAGGTGTTGATGCCCCCGGAGCAGCCGCAGACGCTTTGAAACCCACAAGGAGGGTTAGCATGATCAAGCATTACCTGGCCGGCCTGGCACTGGCCTGCGTGCTACCGGTAGCGATGGCGGACGATTACACGGCGGCCTACGGGCAGTGCATGGACAAGGCTTCCAGCACCGTGGCCATGAACGCGTGCATCGGGGCCGAAACGCAAGTGCAGGACCAGCGGTTGAACCGGGTGTACAAGCAGTTGATGGGCAAGCTGGATGCCGGGCAGCAGAAGAGCCTGCGGGATGTGCAGCGCAAGTGGCTGGCCTACCGTGATGGCAATTGCCAGTTCCATGTACAGGCCAGTGGCGGGACCCTGGCGCAGTTGGAAGGTGGCACCTGCATGATGGACATGACCCGCGTCCGCGCGGCGGAGCTGGAGCGGGTGCTTAGCCCAGGGCAGTAGCGCCTGTTCGAGCATGATTGGCCCACATTTGCAGGCGCGGGTTTAGCCGCGAACATCGGCTTTGCCGGTGTCATGCACCGCGTTGCCGTCTTCGCGGGTAAACCCGCTCCTACAGGGGACTGGATGGTGCTGGTTCTATTTGCGCGGTTGGCGCAGCGCCCGGGCCTTGAGGTACTCGCGCACTTCCACGGCATCCCCGGCAAACTCGATGCGCTCGGCCTTGGCTGCGCGCTGGTAGGCATACATCGGGTCGTAGTACTCGTTCAGCAAGCCTTCGATCCAGCCCCGGTGCAGGTCTACCGCGCCGCTGCGCCGCTGCTCTTGCAAGGCTTCGCGCAGCATCTCGGACAAGCGCTGATGGCGCTCTCCACCTAAACGCTTGTAGATATTGGCCATGCTCTGCAGCATGCGCTCGGCAAACAACCGGGGACCGTCTTCCTCGCCATGCACGGCCTTGAACTCGGCGCTCAGGTTGACCACGTAGTCGCGCAGGATGCGCTCCACGCGGTTGGTGAAGCTGTCTTCAAGCCACACCAGGGGGTAATGCTGCATGCCTTGGTACAACTCCAGTGGCACCGTGCAACTGCCGACAATGCGGCCTTCATCTTCCAGCACGAACTGCCCGATACCGCGGTCGCGCTTTTTCAGCACGTCGATTGCCAGCTGGTTTTCAAAGTCGATCTGCGCCGGTTGCGCAGTGGCGCGCTTGCCGAAACTGGAGCCGCGATGGTTGGCGTGGCCTTCAAGGTCGAGCACGTTGTCCAGTTGGTGCAGGACATCGGTCTTGCCGGTGCCGGTCAGGCCACCGACCAGTACGAAATCACATTGCTCCACCGCTTGCTGGGTGGTCTCCAGCAGGAAGGTACGCATGGCCTTGTAGCCGCCTTTGACACGCGGGTACTGAATACCCGCCTCATCGCGCAGCCAGCCCTGCACGATCTGCGAACGCAGGCCGCCACGGAAACAGTACAGGTAACCCTCAGGGTGGGTTTTGGCAAACGCCGCCCAGGCCTCCAGACGGGCCTGTTTGGTGGCGCCACTGACCAACTGGTGGCCCAGGGCGATGGCGGCGGCCTGGCCCTGTTGCTTGTAGCAGGTGCCGACCTTCTGCCGCTCCTGGTCGGTCATCAGCGGCAGGTTTACCACCCCAGGGAAGGCGCCTTTGGCGAATTCGACGGGGGCGCGCATGTCCATCATTGGCACGTCGTCGAGGAACAGCTGACGGAAGTCGGTGCAGTCGTGGCGCATCAGATCACCTCGACCGCATGGCTCTGTCGCTCGACCAGCTTGCCGATCGGGGACAGTTTCAGGCCTAGTTCGGCAGCCTCGGCAAGGAACTCGGCTTCACCCTCCGGGGCCACTGCTACCAGCAAACCACCGCTGGTTTGCGGGTCGCACAGCAGATGCTTCTGGTCGTCGCTGAGGGTGCCGATCTTGTGTCCGTAGCTGTCGTAGTTGCGCAGGGTTCCACCGGGGATGCAGCCCTCGGCCAGGTAATGGTCGACGCTAGGCAGGCGTGGCACGGCGGCATAGTCCAGATGCGCGGTCAGGCCGCTGCCTTCGGCCAGCTCGACCAGGTGGCCAAGCAGGCCGAAGCCGGTGACGTCGGTCATGGCCTTGACCCCGTTCAGCTTGCCGAAGCGGCTGCCGGGCGTGTTGAGGGTGCACATCCAGTCGCGGGCCAGGCCCTGGTCCTGCGCGCGCAGCTTGGCCTTTTTCTCGGCAGTGGTGAGGATGCCGATGCCCAGGGGCTTGGTCAGGTACAGCTGGCAGCCTGCGCTGGCGGTGTCGTTGCGTTTGAGATGACGTTTATTGACCACGCCGGTGACGGCCAGGCCAAAGATTGGCTCGGGCGCGTCGATCGAGTGGCCGCCGGCCAGCGGGATACCGGCTTCGGCGCATACCGCACGGCCGCCGCGGATGACTTCGCGGGCGACTTCCGGTGGCAGCACGTTGACCGGCCAGCCAAGGATGGCGATGGCCATCAACGGGTCGCCGCCCATGGCATAGATGTCGCTGATGGCGTTGGTGGCGGCAATGCGGCCGAAGTCGTAAGGGTCATCGACGATCGGCATGAAGAAGTCGGTGGTCGAAACCACGCCGCGCTCGTCGTCCAGCGCGTACACTGCTGCATCGTCGCGCGATGCGTTGCCGACCCACAGTTTCGGGTCCAGGGCCTGGGTGCCGCTTTCGGCGAGGATCACGTCCAGCACCTTGGGGGATATCTTGCAACCACAGCCGGCGCCATGGCTGTACTGGGTCAGGCGAATCGGCTCGCTCATATGCACCTCTGCAGGTCAAATTGTTGCGCGATTGTAGCAAAGCTGGCCTTTGGGCCCTTGCCTCTTATAATTCCCGGTGCCGGCAAATGTGTCGGCACTTCCCCGCTATTGAACCGGAGAACACCCATGCTCAAACGCCCCTTGGCGCTCGCCGCCGGCCTCGTGCTGTCTTGCTGTGCTGTTGTCGTTCAGGCCGCCGAAATCCTGCGGGTCAGCGCCATCCCCGACGAAGCGCCGACCGAACTGCAGCGCAAGTTCAAGCCTTTGGGTGAGTACCTGGCCAAGCAACTGGGCATGGAGGTGAAGTTCGTACCCGTGGCCGACTACCCGGCGGTGGTCGAGTCGCTGGCCGCAGACCGCCTCGACCTGGCCTGGCTGGGGGGCTTCACGTTCGTTCAGGTGCACCTGAAGGACCCGACCGCCACGCCACTGGTACAGCGTGAGCAGGACGCACAGTTCACGTCCAAGTTCATCACCGCCAACCCCGACGTGAAAAGCCTGAGCGATCTGAAGGGCAAGTCGTTTGCCTTCGGTTCCATTTCGTCTACTTCGGGCAGCCTGATGCCGCGTTACTTCATGCTCAAGCAGGACAATATCAAGCCTGAAGATTACTTCAGCCGCGTGGCCTATTCCGGCGCCCACGATGCCACCGTGGCCTGGGTGCAGGCTGGCAAGGTCGAGGGTGGCGTGCTGAACGCCAGCGTGTGGCAGAAGCTGGTGGATGCCGGCAAGGTCGATACCACCAAGGTGAAGGTGTTCGCCACCACCCCGACCTACTTCGACTACAACTGGACCGTGCGCGGCAACATGGACCCGGCGTTGAAACAGAAAATCAAGAAAGCCTTCCTGGACCTTGACCCGAGCAATCCGGAGCACAAGGCCATCCTTGACCTGCAGGCCGCCAGTCGTTTCATCGAGACCAAGCCTGAGAACTACAAGGGCACCGAACAAGCTGCACGCGAGGCCGGCCTGCTCAAGTGACAGCTTCGAATGTGGCAATCCATCTGCACGGTGCCAGCCTGCGCCATGGCCAGGTACGCGCGCTTGATGCGGTGAGCCTGCGTATCGCGCAGGGCGAGCGTGTGGCCATCATCGGGCCGTCGGGAGCGGGCAAGTCCAGCTTGCTGCACCTGATGGCCACGGCCGTTCAGCCCAGCAGTGGGCGCCTTGAGTTGCTTGGCGAGCAGCCTTGGGCACTGTCGGCAAGGGCACGCCAGCGCCTGCGCGCGAGGGTTGGCCTGGTGCATCAGTCGCCGCCTTTGCCACCGCGTCAGCGGGTGGTGACCGCAGTGCTGGCGGGTCGTCTGGGGCAGTGGGGTACGCTGCGCAGTTTGCTCAACCTGCTGTGTCCCAGCGATGTGCCGGGGGCGCGCGAGGCGTTGGCCGAACTGGGCCTGGCCGACAAGCTGTTCGTGCAGTGTGGGCAGTTGTCCGGTGGCCAGTTGCAGCGGGTGGGCATTGCTCGGGCGTTGTACCAGCGGCCGCAGGTGCTGCTGACCGACGAACCGGTATCGGCCATGGACCCGGTGTTGGCTGACCACAGCCTCGCCTTGCTCAATCGCCATGCCCAAGCCACTGGCGTGACGTTGGTGGCGAGCCTGCACGCTGTAGAGCTGGCGCTGGCGCATTTTCCGCGGGTGATTGGTATTCGGGAAGGGCAGGTTGTGTTCGACTGCCCGGCCGAAGTGGTCACCGAGCAACTGCTGGACGCGCTATATGCCAACGAACAACTGGCTCCGCCGCCCACCCAGGGGCCGGCCCTGACCGTGCAGATTCCGCGATGCTGAAGGCCGACGCCCGCGACCCGGCCCTGCTGCCGCGGTTGCTGCTGGCCCTGTTGGCGGTGGCAATACTGTGGCCGGCTATCCAGTCAAGCGAACTGAACCCTGGGGTGCTGCTGCAGGCGGACAACCGTCAGCAGATTGCCAGCTTCACCAGCGCCTTCTGGCCGCCGGCACATGATGCCGATTTTCTTGCTCTATTGTATGAGGCCACCTTGCAGACCCTGGCCGTGGCGACTGCCGGCATGGCGCTGGCGTTGTTGTTGGCGATCCCGGCTGGCTTGCTGGCCAGCCGTGCCTTGTCCTTGCGTGCTGCTTCACGCGGCGGGCGGGCCGGGTTGTGGTCGCGACTGTTGCGCCTGCCGGTGCGCGGGCTGCTGATTTTCCTGCGTAGCGTGCCGGAGATCGTCTGGGCGTTGCTGTTCGTGCGCGCCGTGGGGCTGGGGCCGACGGCGGGCGTACTGGCTATCGCCATCACCTACAGTGGCATGCTCGGCAAGGTTTACGCCGAAATCTTCGAGTCGGTCGACCAGCGCCCGGCGCATGCCTTGTTGCAGGCGGGCAGTGGCCGGCTGGCGGCGTTTTTCTACGGCATCCTGCCCAATGCCGCCAGCGAAGTGGTGTCGTACACCGTCTACCGCTGGGAGTGCGCGGTGCGGGCTTCGGTGGTGATGGGCTTCGTCGGTGCTGGCGGGCTTGGCCAGCAGATCGACCTGTCGATGCGCATGTTTGCGGGTGCGCAAGTGGCAAGCATGCTGTTGACGTTCCTGCTGCTGGTGATCCTGGCCGACCTGCTCAGCCGCCTGCTGCGCTGGAGGCTGGCATGAACCGGGTAATCAACCTGCTGCTGCTGGGCTCCCTCGCGGTAGCGGTGGCGGCCTCGTTCGCATACCTGGAACTGGACTTGCACGCACTGGTCGGCAATGGCGGGCTGGGGCAGATGGGCGAGTACGCCGGGCGCTTCTTGCAGCCGGATCTGTCTACCGGCCACCTCAAGGCAGTGTGGCGCGGGGCGCTGGAAACCCTGGCCATGTCTGGCATGGGCACCTTGTTGGCAATGGTATTGGGAATGTTGCTGGCACTGCCGGCGGCGGGCCGCTTCGGTTGGCCGTTGCAAGGGGCGGCGCGTCTGCTGCTGAATGCCTTGCGTGCCATTCCTGAACTGGTGTGGGCAGCGCTGACTGTGCTGGCGGCCGGGCTCGGGCCGAATGCCGGTACCCTGGCTTTGGCGTTGCACACCGCTGGCGTGCTGGGGCGGCTGTTTGCCGAGGCGCTTGAGAACGCCCCGCCCGAGCCGGCGGCGGCGATCCGTTTGCAGGGGGGCAGCCAGGTGGCGGCGTTCTGCTTTGGCACCCTGCCCAACCTGTGGCCGCAGTTACTGGCCTACAGCTTGTACCGCTGGGAGAACAACATCCGCATGGCCAGCGTGCTCGGGTTCGTCGGGGCGGGTGGGTTGGGGCAGATGCTGTACACCACCTTGAGCCTGTTCCAGGAGGCCCAGGCCAGCACGGTGATCATCGGTATGTTGGTGTTGGTGTTGTTCGTGGATCTGTTGAGTGATGTATTGCGTCAGCGTTATGTACGGGCCTGATGGGTAGGCGGGGTTGCAAGGCATCCCCAAAAATCTCTCAGACGCTTACGGCCTCGGCACACTGCGCCTCCCGCTGCATCGACTCCAGGTTGCGCTCGATCGTCTCGCAGATGGTATCCATCTGGATCTGATGCTCGCTGAACCTGAACGGGCTCTGCAAATCCGTGCCGATGCGCTCGATAGCCAGCAACATGAACCCTACCACCGTCGACGCCAGCGGCGTGAACCAGCCCAGCGACTCCACCAGCCCCACCGGCACGATCAGGCAGAACAGCGTGATGAACAGCCGTGGGAAATACACATAGGGGTAGGGCAGCGGCGTATTGGCAATCCGCTCCATGCCACCCTGGGCGTTAGACAGGTCTACCAGCGTCGACTCCAGTCGCGCCAGGCGAATGCTGTCCAGCCGCCCGGCCTGGTACTCCCGCGCGAGCAAGGCCGCAGAGCCACTGAGGATGTCATTGGCGAAATTGTTCGAGCGGTTGCGCCGTTCGAACTCCGCCGGGGGGATGAAGGCCATCAGTTCCTCCGGGCAGCTTTCGCCTTTCAAGTGCGCCGCCAGGCAGTTCACATAGGCGATATGCCGGCGCAGCAGGGTGGCCTTGACCGGGTTCAGGCCGTCATCCGGGTCATCGATCAGCGTCAGCGTCTGCCGGGCGAAGCTGCGCGAACTGTTCACCAGCGCCCCCCATAGGGTGCGAGCCTCCCACCAGCGGTTGTAGGCGCTGCTGTTGCGAAAACTCACCAGCACCACCAGGGCTGAGCCCAGCAAGGTCAACGGGATCAGTGGCAGGGTGAACTTGCTGTTCAAGAACAGCATGAAATCGAGGGTGACCAGCACATCCCAGATCAGCAGCCAGAACAGCGACCAGCCAATATAGCCGATGGTCTTCACCACCAGGCGGTACTTGCGGGCGATGACGTCTTTCACGCGGGGGCACCTCGAAACGCGGGGGATGCAGGATGGGACGCCGAGGCTCGTCGAAGGTTCGAGGGTTGAATGTTGCAAGGGATTTTGTAGTTGAAACGAAGGGGAAAATCCGACCAGCCTATCAGATGTGCCTGAATTCCTGATTCAGCTCAAAAACGACAGAGTGGGCCGCTTCAATCCTTGAATGGGTGTATCCATAAGGATACGATTGGGTGACCTCTTGATGTTTCTCGTTGAACAGACGGAAAGCTTTGCCGCTTGGCTATCGAGCTTGAGAGATTTGAGGGCCAGGCTGGCGATAGGTCGTAGGCTGGAGCGAGCAGCGGCGGGCAATCTTGGTGACTTCAAGTGGCTTGGAGGCGGTATTGGTGAGCTTCGCATCGACATAGCTGCCGGTTATCGCGTCTATTTCACGCAAAAGGGGCAGAGGTTGGTTTTACTGCTGGTCGGCGGCGACAAGTCCACCCAGGCCGCCGACATCCTCAAAGCCAGAAAGCTGCTGAAGGAGATGAAATGAGCGAAAAATTGATCCCGTTTGATATGGCAGCCTTGTTGAGCAGCGATGAGGCAATCAGTGAATACCTTAGCCAGGTGCTATCAGATGGCGATACCGAGGAAATCATTCGAGCACTTGGCCATATCGCTCGTGCACGGGGCATGACACATATTGCTACGGAGAGTGGGCTGGGTAGAGAAAGCCTGTACAAGGCGCTGAGCCCTGGCGCGAAGCCTCGTTTTGACACTGTATTGAGGGTCATTCGTGCTCTGGGGGTGGACCTTCTCGTTCAGCCGCATGTAATGACCCGCTGATCCAGCTCGGTTAAGCCAGTATTTGCTTCATCTGCACCAACGCTACCCGCGTGCCGTCCCACGCCTGCCGCTCCTCTATGCCGAACGGTGTGAAGCCCAGCTGTGGATAAAGCAGCAGGCCGGCGGTGTTGTGATTGAAGCATGACACCCAAACCTCCCGGGCGCTGTACTGCTGGCGGGCGAGGTCGATCATGGCCGTTACCAGATAACGCGCTACACCAAGGCCGCGGGCGCTGGGGGCCACCACTACGTTGCCCAGGGCACATAGGCCGCCATGTTCGGCTTTGTAGAAATTGGCGAAGGCCAGGACAGCGCCGTTACCTTCCACTACCGTGGAGCCGCTGCGTTGGGCTATGGCGTCGCTCAGCTGGTTGGGGGTGAGGGGGTAGGTGGCTTTGGGGAACATGTAGAACAGTTCGTCCGGGCTCTGCGGGAAGCTGCAGATAACGGGGATGTCTTCTGGCCGGATGGGGCGGTGGGTCAGGTGCATGGCAGGTCCTTCTCGCGTTGGCTGGCAGGGCCTCTCCGCGGGTAAACCCGCTCCCTCAGGTACTGCACAAGGCTCAAATCCTGTGCAGGCCCTGTGGGAGCGGGTTTACCCGCGAAGAGGCCATCAGCCTCACATCATAGGCCGCTTTCCATCCAACACCGCGCCCCGATTCACGGCTTGGCGGCCACCGCCACGTAGCCTTTGACCGCAGCCGGCGCCCTCGGCTTGGCCTTGTGCGCCAACAGGTACTGATAGCGCCGCCATTCCTTGTCGATCTCGTTGAATGACATGAATACGCTGATGCGATCCTTACCGGCCAGGTCCGGGCGCTTGCCGGCGTCGATCTCGCTGGTGGGAATGATGGCGACGTTGATGCCTACCACCTTGCCGTCATCGGCAAACACAGGCCCACCCGACATGCCCTTGGTGATCGGGCCGTCATGTACTGAGTAGAAGACACTGCCAGGCGTACCTTCAAGCCGTACCAGCGACGACAGGGCATGGCCCTTGCCCTGCATCGGCATCATGAAACTGTTGAAGCCCACCGCCGTCACGGCTTCCCCAGGCACGTACTGGCGCCAGTGCGGCACGCTGCTGGCTTTGTGCTTGAAGAACACTACGTCACCGAGGCCCTCGTGGACCACGTTGCGCAGGAAGGGGGTGTGTTTGGCGGTTACAGCGTAATCCTCGTTCCACTGGATGGCGCTGGCCATCAGCAACATGGGCAGCGGGGCACCTGAGGTAACCACGAACGCCTGGCTGTAGACGGGATCTGAAACGTACGACGTTGGCACTCCATTGCACCCACTGAGCAGCATCATTGCCGCCATGCAGGGCGCGATTGTTTTCATGGGACACACATTGCGTGGAGAAAGGGGGGGCGCCACTATGGCGAAGTGCCATTACTCTAACAATACTTTCGGAATATATCTGACGAATGACAGCTTAAGTGCTAGTGCAAGGCGCGGCCAATAGAATGCAGGTATGGGGGGAGGCGTGGGAGTCAGGGGGGCGGCGTCAATGACGGGCGTGAATCGCAGGCACAAAAAAACCGACCGTAAGGTCGGTTTTTTCCGGATTTGGTGCCCCGAGGGAGACTCGAACTCCCACTCCTTTCGAAAACGGATTTTGAATCCGCCGCGTCTACCAATTCCGCCATCAGGGCGTGGCGCGCAGTATAAAGAGGTGCCGCTGGTCGGTCAATCGGCTTTCATGGTCAATTTTCACACATTGGGCTAAACTTCCCGGCCCTGCCGAACCGAACATCATCATGCGCGTCGCCGATTTTTCCTTCGAACTCCCTGATTCCCTGATCGCCCGCCACCCGTTGGCCGAGCGCCATGGCAGCCGTCTGCTGGTGCTCGATGGGCCTACCGGCGCGCTGGCGCACCGGCAATTCCCCGACTTGCTCGACTATCTGCGCCCCGGCGACTTGATGGTGTTCAACAACACCCGGGTGATCCCGGCGCGGTTGTTTGGCCAGAAAGCCTCCGGCGGCAAGCTGGAGGTACTGGTCGAACGCGTGCTCGACAGCCACCGGGTGCTGGCCCATGTGCGCGCCAGCAAGGCGCCCAAGGTAGGCGCGGTCATCCTCATCGATGGCGGTGGCGAGGCCGAAATGGTCGCGCGTCATGACACGCTGTTCGAGCTTCGCTTCACCGAAGAGGTGCTGCCGTTGCTCGACCGTGTCGGCCATATGCCGTTGCCGCCCTATATCGACCGCCCGGACGAGGGCGCCGACCGTGAGCGCTACCAGACCGTGTACGCCCAGCGCGCCGGTGCGGTCGCCGCGCCTACTGCGGGCCTGCACTTTGACGAGGCGCTGCTGGAAAAGATCGCAGCCAAGGGTGTCGAACGCGCCTTCGTCACCCTGCATGTGGGCGCCGGCACCTTCCAGCCGGTGCGGGTCGACAAGATCGAAGACCACCACATGCATAAAGAGTGGCTCGAAGTGGGCCAGGACGTGGTCGATGCCATCGAGGCCTGCCGGGCCCGTGGTGGTCGGGTGATCGCGGTTGGCACCACCAGTGTGCGTTCGCTGGAAAGCGCCGCGCGTGATGGCGTGCTCAAGGCCTTCAGTGGCGACACCGACATCTTCATCTACCCGGGCCGCCCGTTCCATGTGGTCGATGCCCTGGTCACCAACTTCCATCTGCCGGAGTCCACGCTGCTGATGCTGGTCTCGGCTTTCGCCGGCTACCCCGAGACCATGGCTGCCTATGCAGCGGCGGTCGAGCACGGGTACCGCTTCTTCAGTTACGGTGATGCCATGTTCATCACCCGCAATCCGGCGCCACGCGGGCCCGAGGATCAAGCATGAGTCGCACCTGTCGAATGTCCTTCGAACTGCTGGCCACCGACGGCAAGGCCCGTCGTGGTCGCATCACCTTCCCACGTGGCACCGTGGAAACCCCGGCATTCATGCCGGTGGGTACCTATGGCACGGTCAAGGGCATGCTGCCACGCGATATCGAGGCCATCGGCGCCGAGATGATCCTTGGCAACACCTTCCACCTGTGGCTGCGTCCGGGCACCGAGGTGATCAAGAAGCACAACGGTCTGCACGATTTCATGCAGTGGAAAGGCCCGATCCTCACCGACTCCGGTGGTTTCCAGGTGTTCAGCCTGGGTGCCATGCGCAAGATCAAGGAAGAGGGCGTGACCTTCGCCTCGCCAGTCGATGGCTCGAAGGTGTTCATGGGCCCGGAAGAGTCGATGCAGGTGCAGCGTGACCTGGGCTCGGACGTGGTAATGATCTTCGACGAGTGCACCCCGTACCCGGCCGAGCACGATGTGGCACGCACTTCCATGGAGCTGTCGCTGCGCTGGGCCCAGCGCTCGAAGAACGCCCACGCCGACAACACCGCCGCGCTGTTCGGCATTGTCCAGGGTGGCATGTACCAGGACCTGCGCATGCGCTCGCTGGAAGGCCTGGAGAATATCGGTTTCGATGGCCTGGCCATCGGCGGCCTGTCGGTGGGCGAGCCCAAGCACGAAATGATCAAGGTGCTGGATTACCTGCCGGGCCAGATGCCTGCTGACAAACCTCGTTACCTTATGGGGGTAGGCAAACCGGAAGATCTCGTTGAGGGTGTGCGCCGCGGCGTCGACATGTTCGACTGCGTGATGCCGACGCGTAACGCGCGCAACGGTCATCTGTTCGTCGATACAGGGGTGATCAAGATCCGCAACGCGTTCCATCGTCACGATGAATCGCCGCTGGACCCGACCTGTGACTGCTATACCTGCACCAACTTCTCGCGCGCCTATCTCCATCATCTGGACAAATGCGGCGAAATGCTGAGCAGCATGCTGAATACCATCCACAACTTGCGCCATTATCAGCGCTTGATGGCCGGTTTACGCGAGGCTATTCAACAGGGTAAATTGGCCGCCTTTGTCGACGCCTTCTACGCCAAGCGCGGGCTTCCTGTACCGCCCTTGGACTGACTGTCCGCATCCATTATTAGAAAATTACATTAGGAGTGCCCAATGAGCTTCTTCATCCCCGCCGCATACGCGGACGCTGCAGCACCTGCCGCTGGCCCAGCCGGTACCGGCTTCGAGTGGATTTTCCTGGTCGGTTTCCTGGTCATCTTCTACCTGATGATCTGGCGCCCGCAGGCCAAACGCGCGAAAGAGCAGAAGAACCTGCTGAGCAACTTGCAGAAAGGTGACGAAGTTGTCACCAACGGCGGCATCGCCGGCAAGATCGTCAAGGTTTCCGATGATTTCGTGGTGCTGGAAGTATCCGACACTGTCGAACTGAAGTTCCAGAAGGGTGCCATTGCTGCGACCCTGCCAAAAGGTACGCTCAAGGCTATCTGAGTTACCGGTTTTATTTTCCAGTCGGGGCGCGCAACGCGCCCCGCGTCTTGAACGGGCGGCGTGATGCTGAACAAATATCCTCTGTGGAAATATGCACTGATCGTGCTGGTACTGGTGGTCGGTTTCATTTATTCCGCTCCCAACCTCTACCCGGATGACCCGGCGGTACAGATCAGCGGTGCCAGTTCGGCGCTGCAGGTGAATCAGGCCGACCTCGATCGCGTCAGCAAGGCGCTGGTCGATGCCAAGATCGCTGTAAAGGGCGCAAGTCTGGGTGAAAAGGGTAGCGGGCTGATCCGCCTGACCAATCAGGAAGACCAGCTGCCAGCCAAGGATGTAGTGCGCAAGGCACTGGGCGATGATTACGTCGTGGCCCTGAACCTGGCTCAGACTACCCCGCAATGGCTGCGCAACCTGGGCGCAAGCCCGATGAAGCTGGGCCTGGACCTGTCCGGTGGTGTGCACTTCCTGCTGGAAGTGGACATGGACAAGGCCATGACTGCCCGCATGAAAGTCTACGAAGGCGAGGTCAAGACCTTGCTGCGCAAAGAGCGCATCCGCTACCGCAGCCTGCCTCAGCAGGATGGCGGCATCATGCTGGGCTTCGCTGACGATACTGCCCGCGAACAGGCACGTGCCCTGATCCGCAAGAATTTCAATGATTTCGACCTGACCACCACCGAGCGCAACGAGCTTGCGGTGCTGCGTCTGGCGCTGACCCAGGCGAAAGTCGCCGAGATCCGCGAATACTCGATCAAGCAGAACCTCACCACCGTGCGCAACCGCGTGAACGAACTGGGTGTGGCCGAGCCGCTGGTACAGCGCCAGGGCGCCAACCGTATCGTGGTCGAACTGCCAGGTGTGCAGGACACTGCCGAAGCCAAGCGTATCCTTGGTAAAACGGCCAACCTTGAGTTCCGCTTCGGTGCCGAGCCGGGCGCGTCCAAGGCCACCACCGAGGTGTTCGAGTTCCGTGAAGGCGGCCGCTCCGCTGCCGTCGAGCGTGGCCTGATCATCACCGGTGACCAGGTTACCGACGCCCAGGCCAGTTTTGACGAGCATGGTAGCCCGCAGGTGAACATCCGCCTGGATGGTCACGGTGGCGAGCTGATGAGTCGTGCTACCCGTAGCAACGTCGGCCGTAGCATGGCGGTGATCTTCATCGAGCAGAAGCCGGTGACCCGCTACGTCAAGCAGACTGTCGGTGGCGTCGAGAAGGACGTTGCCGTACAAAGTTTTGTGGAAGAGAAGAAAATCATCAGCCTGGCGACCATCCAGTCGCCACTGGGCAGCCAGTTCCGCATCACCGGCCTGAACGGTCAGGGCGAATCGTCGGAGCTGGCACTGCTGCTGCGTGCCGGTGGCCTGGCCGCCCCGATGTACTTCGCTGAAGAGCGTACCATTGGCCCAAGCCTGGGTGCCGACAACATCACCAAGGGTATCGACGCCTCGCTGTGGGGCATGTTGTTTGTCTCTCTGTTCATCATTGCCATCTACCGCGCCTTCGGCGTGCTGGCCACCATCGCCCTGGCGGGCAACATGGTGCTGCTGCTGGCGTTGATGTCGCTGCTGGGGGCGACCCTGACCCTGCCGGGCATCGCTGGCATCGTATTGACCATGGGTATGGCGGTGGACGCCAACGTGCTGATCTTCTCGCGTATTCGCGAAGAGATCGCTGCTGGCATGTCGGTGCAGCGCGCCATTCACGAAGGCTTCAATCGCGCCTACTCGGCAATCGTCGACGCCAACCTGACCACTCTGTTGGTCGGCGGCATCCTGTTCGCCATGGGTACCGGCCCGGTCAAAGGCTTTGCTGTCACCATGTCCCTCGGGATTTTCACCTCGATGTTCACTGCCATCATGGTGACCCGTGCATTGGTCAACCTGACCTGTGGCGGGCGTGACATCAAGAAGCTGTGGGTTTGAGGGAGCTGCGATGAAAACCATCAATTTCATGGGTGTGCGCAAAGTCGCGTTCGCCGTCACCGTGCTCCTCACCGTGCTGGCGCTGTTCAGTTGGTGGCAAAAGGGCCTGAACCTCGGGCTGGACTTCACCGGGGGCACGCTGATCGAGTTGACCTACGAACGCCCGGCCGACGTCAAGGCTGTGCGTGCCGAGCTGGTCAATTCCGGCTTCCACGAAGCCGTGGTTCAGAGCTTCGGTGCTACCACCGACCTGTTGGTACGCATGCCGGGCGACGACCCGATGCTGGGTAACAAGGTGGCCGAAGCCTTGCAAAAGGTTGGCGGCGACAACCCGGCCAAGGTCAAGCGTGTCGAGTTCGTCGGCCCGCAAGTGGGTGAAGAGCTGCGTGACCAGGGCGGCTTGGGCATGCTTCTGGCCCTGGGCGGCATCCTCATCTACCTGGCGTTCCGCTTCCAGTGGAAGTTCGCCGTGGGGGCGATCGTTTCGCTGATCCACGACGTGGTGGTAACGCTGGGTATCCTGTCGTTCTTCCAGATCACCTTTGACCTGACGGTGCTGGCGGCGGTACTGGCGATCATCGGTTACTCGCTGAACGACACCATTGTCGTGTTCGACCGGGTGCGCGAGAACTTCCGCGTGATGCGCAAGGCCTCGTTGATCGAGAACATCAACATTTCCACCACCCAGACCCTGCTGCGTACCGTCGCCACTTCGGTTTCGACCCTGTTGGCCATCGCCTCGTTGCTGTTCTTCGGGGGTGACAACCTGTTCGGGTTCTCACTGGCACTGTTCATTGGTGTCATGGCCGGTACTTACTCGTCGATCTATATCGCCAACGTGGTACTGATCTGGCTGAACCTGAGCAGCGAAGATCTCATTCCGCCGGTCAAGGCCGAGGGTGTGGACGATCGTCCGTAAGTTCTTCGCTGCGCCGCCTGGCGGTGAAAAGGCGCGAGTGTTGAACTCGCGCCTTTTTTTTTGCTCCAAGGCTGGGAGAAGCGCGGGTTCATGCCCGCTGGTACGATCAGGAGGTTCACGTGAATAAATCAATGCTGGTGGGTGCGGTGCTGGGTGCTGTCGGTGTAACTGCCGGAGGTGCTGTGGCGACCTACAGCTTGGTGAACAAAGGCCCTGAAGTCGCCCAGGTGACTGACGTGCAGCCGATCAAGCAGCAGGTGAAAACCCCGCGTGAAGTTTGCAAGGACGTGACTGTGACGCGGCAGGCGCCGGTCAAGGATCAACACCAGATTGCCGGTACCGTAGTCGGTGCGTTGGCAGGTGGTCTGTTGGGTAACCAGATTGGTGGCGGTACCGGCAAGAAGATTGCCACGGTGGCCGGTGCGGTCGGTGGTGGTTATGCGGGTAACAAGGTGCAGGAAGGCATGCAGGAGCGTGATACCTACACAACCACGCAAACCCGCTGCAACACGGTCAACGACATCAGCGAGAAGGTAGTGGGCTACAACGTGACCTATTCCATCGGTGATCAGGTAGGCAAGGTGAAGATGGATCGCGAACCGGGGTCGACCATTCCGTTGGACAAGAATGGCAAGTTGATCCTGAGCGAGGCTGGGCAGTAATTTGCGTTGTCTGTACGGGCCTCTTCGCGGGTAAACCCGCTCCTACAGGGGCATGCGATCCATGTAGGAGCGGGTTTGCCCGCGAAGAGGCCGGCACAGGCCACGCAAAACCACCAAGCACAAAAAAAGCACCTCGAGAGGTGCTTTTTGTTTGCCGGCAATCTGCGCTTAGCGCTTCATGCTTTCTGGCAGGTGTGGCTGGATGGCAGTCAGTACCGCCTTGAAGCACTTGATGTTGCCTGCAACGATGTGGCCTTTGTCGAGGAAGTCGTGGCCGCCGTTGAAGTCGCTCACCAGGCCACCGGCTTCCTGGATCAGCAGCACGCCAGCTGCCATGTCCCATTCGGACAGGCCCGACTCCCAGAAGGCGTCGAAGCGGCCAGCGGCCACGTAGGCCAGGTCCAGGCTGGCGGAGCCGGCGCGGCGGATGCCGGCGGTCTGGCCGGTCAAGGCGCGGAACATGCCCAGGTAGTTGTCCATGTCCGCCATCTGGCCATCACGGAACGGGAAGCCGGTGCCCAGCAGGGCGCCTTCCAGGCTTGTACGCGAGCTGACGCGCAGGCGGCGGCCGTTGAGTTGGGCGCCACGGCCCCGGCTGGCGGTGAATTCTTCCTGGCGAACCGGGTCGACGATCACGGCGTGCTCAAGGCGACCGCGGTACTTGCAGGCGATGCTGACGGCGAAGTGCGGGATGCCGCGCAGGAAGTTGGTGGTGCCGTCCAGCGGATCGATGATCCACAGGTAATCCTTGCCTTCTTCGCCGCTACCCGCGTGCAGACCGGTTTCCTCGCCCTGGATGGAGTGGTTCGGGTAGGCCTTGCGCAGGGCGTTGACGATGCTTTGCTCGGCGGCGCGATCGACTTCGGAAACGTAGTCCTTGGCCTCTTTCTCATCGACCTTGATGCTATCCAGGCGTTCGATGGAGCGGAAAATCAGTTCACTGGCGCTGCGAGCGGCGCGCAGGGCGATATTCAGCATAGGCTGCATGGGCGGGTCACCTGGAGATGTTAAAGAAGAAAGCCGATCATTCTAGCAGAAAACTTTGGCGGCAGAAGTGTCACATTTGCTTTCATGGCGTTACGTCTGTCGGTTCTGTAAGATCGAAGGCCCTGATTCCTGCATCTGTGAGCACAACACCTTGCTGCAAAATATTCGTGTTGTTCTGGTCAATACCAGCCACCCCGGCAACATCGGCGGCGCTGCGCGTGCCATGAAAAACATGGGCTTGTCGCGTCTGGTGCTGGTGCAGCCGAAAGAATTCCCCGCCTTGGATGCCAGTGCCCGTGCCTCGGGCGCCGACGACTTGCTGGATAACGCCCAGGTGGTCGACAGCCTCGAACAGGCGCTGGTCGGCTGCAACCTGGTGATGGGCACCAGCGCCCGCGAGCGCAGCATTCCCTGGCCGTTGATCGGCCCGCGTGAGTGCGGTGCCAAGGCGGTGGAACATGCCAATGGCGGCGAGGAAATCGCCCTGGTGTTCGGGCGCGAACACGCCGGCCTGACCAACGAAGAACTGCAGCGATGTCACTTCCATGTGCACATTCCCTCCAATCCCGACTTCAGCTCGCTGAACCTGGCTGCTGCCGTGCAGGTGCTTTCCTACGAGGTGCGCATGGCCTGGCTGGCTGCCGGCGAGGTGCCGGGCAAAGTCGAGAAGATTGATGCCACTGAGCTGGCGACCATGGATGAAATGGAGCTGTTCTACGACCACCTGGAGAAAACCCTGGTGGGCATTGGCTTCCTCGACCCCGAAAAGCCCAAGCACCTGATGCCGCGCCTGCGCCGGCTGTATGGGCGGGTGGCGGTCGAGCGTTCGGAAATGAGCATTTTGCGCGGCATCCTCACCGAGACCCAGAAAGTGGTCCGGGGCGAGCCGCATAAACGGAAGGACTGACAGATGTTCGAACGCCTGCGTGAAGATATTCAAAGCGTATTCCACCGTGACCCGGCTGCGCGCAATGCCTTCGAGGTGCTCACCTGCTACCCCGGCATGCATGCCATCTGGCTGCACCGCCTGGGCAATGCCCTGTGGAGGCGTGATTTCAAATGGCTGGCCCGGCTGGTGTCGAATTTCGGCCGCTGGCTGACCGGTATCGAAATCCACCCGGGCGCCACCATTGGCCGGCGCTTTTTCATCGACCACGGTATGGGCATCGTCATTGGCGAAACCGCCGAGATCGGCGATGACGTCACCCTGTACCAGGGCGTGACGCTCGGTGGCACCAGCTGGAACAAAGGCAAACGCCACCCCACCTTGGAGAACGGCGTGGTGGTAGGGGCGGGTGCCAAGGTCCTGGGGCCTTTCACCGTCGGCGCCGGGGCCAAGATCGGTTCCAATGCGGTGGTCACAAAGGCAGTGCCGGCTGGGGCTACGGCGGTAGGCATTCCAGGGCGGATCATCGTCAAGAGCGAGGACACTGAAGTCGAAGCCAAGCGTAAGGCAATGGCCGAGAAGATCGGCTTTGACGCCTACGGTGTCAGCGGCGACATGCCCGACCCGGTGGCGCGGGCCATCGGCCAGATGCTCGATCATCTGCAGGCCGTCGACGAACGGTTGGAGGGTATGTGTGGCGCGCTGACCAAGATGGGCAGTGACTATTGTGCCAAAGAACTGCCGGCCTTGCCGGAGGACGACTTCACCGAGGTTGCTCAGGTGGCCCAGCGCGACACTCAGTCGCATTGATCGCGCCGTGCTGAAATCATGTTGACATGCGGGCGTGTGCTCACGCCCCTCGTCTGCTACAATCGCGCCCGCCTCCCTGATGCAAACCCGACTAAAGCAGTAGGTCTAATAGTTGACTTAAATGCTCGGGAATCGCATACTCGCACACATCCCGAAACTCCCGTGGTACCCAATAGCCATGCGACTGACTACCAAAGGCCGATACGCTGTGACCGCCATGCTCGATCTGGCGTTGCACGCGAAGCATGGGCCGGTGTCTTTGGCCGATATTTCCGAGCGCCAGGGCATTTCCCTCTCTTATCTGGAGCAGCTGTTCGCCAAGCTGCGCCGCAGCAGCCTGGTTTCCAGCGTGCGCGGTCCGGGCGGTGGCTACCAGCTGTCGCGGGGCATGGAAACCATCCAGGTGGCCCAGGTCATCGATGCGGTCAACGAATCGGTCGATGCCACCCGTTGCCAGGGCCTCGGGGACTGCCATGCCGGTGATACCTGCCTGACCCACCACCTGTGGTGCGACCTCAGCCAGCAGATCCATGAATTCCTCAGCGGTATAAGCCTGGCCGACCTCGTCAAGCGCCGTGATGTGCAGGAAGTCGCCCAGCGCCAGGACCTGCGGCGTGTCGCAGGACGAACCGCCCAGCTGGACAAGATTGAGACGTCTGCCGTCGATTGACCCCCTGGGACGACGAGCGACGCCACCGCCTGATAGGAGAGACAAATGAAGTTGCCGATCTACCTCGATTACTCTGCGACCACTCCGGTCGACCCACGCGTGGCCCAGAAGATGGCCGATTGCTTGCTGGTCGACGGAAACTTCGGTAACCCGGCCTCGCGCTCCCACGTCTTTGGCTGGAAAGCCGAGGAAGCGGTGGAAAACGGTCGCCGCCAGGTTGCCGAGCTGATCAATGCCGATCCGCGCGAAATCGTCTGGACCAGCGGTGCCACCGAGTCCGACAACCTCGCACTCAAAGGTGTCGCGCACTTCTATCAGACCAAGGGCAAGCACATCATTACCTCCAAGATCGAGCACAAGGCGGTCCTGGATACCGCTCGCCAGCTGGAGCGTGAAGGTTTTGAGGTCACCTACCTGGAACCGGGCGAAGACGGTATCGTCACCCCGGCCATGGTAGAGGCGGTGCTGCGCGACGACACCATCCTGGTCTCGCTGATGCATGTGAACAACGAAGTCGGCTCGATCAACGACATTGCCGCCATCGGTGAACTGACCCGTTCGCGCGGCGTGCTGTTCCATGTCGACGCCGCCCAGTCGGCCGGCAAGGTCGAAATCGACCTGCAAAAGCTGAAGGTCGACCTGATGTCGTTCTCGGCGCACAAGGTCTATGGCCCGAAAGGCATCGGCGCACTGTACGTCAGCCGCAAGCCGCGTGTACGCCTGGAAGCCATCATTCACGGCGGCGGTCATGAGCGCGGCATGCGTTCGGGCACCTTGCCGACCCACCAGATCGTCGGCATGGGCGAAGCCTTCGCCATTGCCAAGCAGGAAATGGTTGCAGAAAACGCACGCATCAAGGCCCTTAGCGACCGCTTCTTCAAGCAGGTCTCGAACCTTGAAGAGCTGTACGTCAATGGCAGCCAGACTGCACGTGTACCGCACAACCTGAACCTGAGCTTCAACTACGTCGAAGGCGAATCGCTGCTGATGTCGCTGAAAGACATCGCTGTATCGTCCGGTTCGGCCTGTACCTCCGCGTCGCTCGAGCCGTCCTACGTACTGCGTGCTCTGGGCCGCAACGACGAGCTGGCGCACAGCTCGATCCGCTTCTCCTTCGGCCGTTTCACCACCGAAGAAGAAGTCGACTACGCCGCGCAGAAAGTCTGCGAGGCTGTCAACAAATTGCGTGAACTGTCGCCGCTGTGGGATATGTACAAAGACGGCGTTGACATCTCCAAGATCGAGTGGGCCGCCCACTAAGCAGTCGCCGGCAAGAGCGGCTCCCTGATGAGGAAGGAATTGCACCATGGCATACAGTGAAAAGGTCATCGACCACTACGAAAACCCGCGCAACGTCGGCAAGATGAATGCCGAAGACCCGGATGTCGGCACCGGCATGGTCGGCGCCCCGGCCTGCGGTGACGTGATGCGCCTGCAGATCAAGGTCAACGAGCAGGGCGTTATCGAAGACGCCAAGTTCAAGACCTACGGCTGCGGTTCGGCCATCGCCTCCAGCTCCCTCGCCACCGAGTGGATGAAGGGCAAGACCCTGGACGAGGCCGAAACCATCAAGAACACCCAACTGGCCGAAGAACTGGCGTTGCCGCCGGTCAAGATCCACTGCTCGGTACTCGCCGAGGATGCCATCAAGGCAGCCGTACGCGACTACAAGCAGAAGAAAGGCTTGATCTAAGTCGCCTGTTGCAAGGTAAGGAGTTCTGATGGCTATCAGCATGACAGAAGCCGCCGCCAACCACATTCGCCGCTCCCTCGACGGGCGCGGCAAAGGTGAGGGCATTCGCCTGGGCGTGCGCACCACCGGTTGCTCGGGTCTGGCCTACGTGCTGGAATTCGTCGACGAACTGGCGGACGAAGACCAGGTGTTCGAGAACCATGGCGTCAAGGTGATCATCGATCCCAAGAGCCTGGTCTACCTCGATGGCACCGAGCTGGATTTCGTCAAGGAAGGGTTGAACGAAGGCTTCAAGTTCAACAACCCCAACGTGCGCGGTGAGTGTGGCTGCGGCGAAAGCTTCAACGTTTGAGGCTGGCTGTGGGTACTCCTTGTCATTACGCATTGTTTGACCTCCAGCCAAGCTTCCGTCTGGATCTCGACAAGCTGGCCACTCGCTATCGCGAGCTGGCCCGCGAAGTCCATCCTGACCGCTTTGCCGACGCCTCCGAGCGTGAGCAGCGTATAGCGCTGGAAAAATCCGCGGCCCTCAACGACGCTTACCAGACGCTGCGCAGTGCGCCGCGTCGCGCGCGCTATCTGCTGGCCATCAGCGGCCACGAAGTGCCCCAGGAAGTCACGGTCCACGACCCTGACTTCCTGCTGCAGCAGATGCAGTGGCGTGAAGAGCTCGAAGAACTGCAGGATGAAGCCGACCTTGACGGTGTCGGCGTGTTCAAGAAGCGCCTGAAGGCCGCCCAGGACACGCTGAATGAGGACTTTGCCGGCTGCTGGGATGCCCCGGGCGAGCGCGACAAGGCTGAACGCCTGATGCGCCGCATGCAGTTCCTCGACAAGCTCGCCCAAGAAGTGCGCCAACTGGAAGAGCGCCTCGACGATTAACCCCGGTGCTGCCCGTGATGGCACCTAAGGTATTCAGATAAGCATGGCCCTACTGCAGATTGCCGAACCCGGTCAAAGCCCTCAGCCGCACCAGCGCCGTCTGGCGGTTGGGATCGACCTGGGCACCACCAACTCAATGGTCGCTGCGCTGCGCAGCGGCCGTAGCGAGCCCCTGCCCGATGCGCAGGGTAACGTCATTCTGCCGTCCGCGGTGCGCTACCTCGAAGGGCGCAACGAAGTGGGGCAGGCCGCGCGTGATGCCGCCTCCAGCGACCCGTTGAACACCGTGCTGTCGGTCAAGCGCCTGATGGGGCGCGGCCTGGCCGACGTCAAGCAGCTGGGTGAGCAACTGCCATACCGCTTTGTGGGTGGTGAATCGCACATGCCGTTCATCGACACCGTGCAGGGGCCGAAAAGCCCTGTGGAAGTGTCTGCCGACATCCTGAAGGTGTTGCGCGAACGTGCCGAGGCCACCCTGGGTGGCGAGCTGGTAGGCGCGGTGATCACCGTGCCGGCCTATTTCGATGATGCCCAGCGTCAGGCTACCAAAGACGCAGCGCGTCTGGCCGGCCTGAACGTGCTGCGCCTGCTCAACGAGCCGACTGCGGCCGCCGTAGCCTATGGCCTGGACCAGAACGCCGAAGGCGTGGTGGCCATCTATGATCTGGGCGGCGGTACTTTCGATATTTCCATCCTGCGCCTGACCGCTGGCGTATTCGAAGTGCTGGCCACCGGCGGTGATACCGCCCTGGGTGGTGACGACTTCGACCATGCGATTGCCGGCTGGATCATCGAGCAGGCTGGCCTGTCGACCGATCTGGACCCGGCTACCCAGCGCGCGCTGCTGCAAACCGCCTGCGCCGCCAAGGAAGCCCTGACCGACGCTGACGTGGTCAGCGTCAGCCATGGTGCCTGGCACGGAGAGCTGACCCGTAGCGCCTTCGAAGCCATGATCGAGCCACTGGTTGCCCGTAGCCTGAAGGCCTGCCGCCGTGCCGTGCGCGACAGTGGCGTTGAACTGGAAGAAGTCAGCGCCGTGGTCATGGTCGGTGGTTCGACCCGCGTGCCGCGTGTGCGTGAGGCCGTGGGCGCGCTGTTCGGGCGCACCCCGCTGACCTCGATCGACCCGGACCAGGTGGTGGCCATTGGTGCCGCCATCCAGGCCGACACCCTGGCCGGCAACCGCCGTGAAGGTGGCGAGCTGCTGCTGCTCGATGTCATCCCGCTGTCGCTTGGTCTTGAAACCATGGGCGGGCTGATGGAGAAGGTGATTCCGCGCAACACCACCATTCCGGTGGCCCGCGCTCAGGAGTTCACCACGTACAAAGATGGCCAGTCGGCCATGATGATTCACGTGCTGCAGGGCGAGCGCGAGCTGATCAGTGACTGCCGTTCGCTGGCCCGCTTCGAACTGCGCGGCATCCCGGCCATGGTTGCCGGTGCTGCGAAAATCCGCGTCACCTTCCAGGTGGATGCCGATGGCCTGCTCAGCGTCGCTGCCCGCGAGCTGGGTTCGGGCGTGGAAGCCAGCATTCAGGTCAAGCCGTCCTACGGCCTGACCGACGGCGAAATCGCCCGCATGCTCAAGGACTCCTTCGAACACGCCGGTTCCGACAAGCACGCCCGTCAGTTGCGTGAGCATCAGGTGGATGGCGAGCGGCTGCTCGAAGCGGTGCAGGGCGCCCTGGACGCCGACGGCGATCGCCTGCTCAGCAGTGACGAGCGCGACGCCATCGAATTCCAGATGCAAGAACTACGTGATTTGCTGGCCGGCACCGATGGCGCAGCCATCGAGCAACAGACCAAGCGTTTGTCGCAGGTGACCGATGCATTTGCCGCCCGTCGCCTTGATTCGACGGTCAAAGCCGCACTGGCCGGGCGCAACCTGAATGAGATCGAGGAGTAATCGATGCCGCTGGTGACATTCCTGCCGCATGAGAAGTTCTGCCCCGAGGGGCTGACCGTGGAGGTCGAGCCCGGGACCAACATCCTGGAGCTGGCCCACGACCATCACATCGAGATGGAAAGTGCCTGCGGCGGCGTCAAGGCCTGCACCACTTGCCACTGCATCGTGCGCAAGGGCTTCGATTCGCTCGAAGAGGCTGACGAGTTGGAAGAGGACATGCTGGACAAGGCCTGGGGCCTGGAAGCGCAATCGCGCCTTGGCTGTCAGGTGGTCGTCGCTGACGAAGACCTGACCATCGAGATCCCCAAGTATTCGCTCAACCACGCTGCCGAAGCACCGCACTGAGGGTCTGTACATGAGTCTGAAATGGGTTGATGTACTTGAGATCGCAATCCAGCTTGCAGAAAGCAAGCCTGAGGTCGATCCTCGTTATGTGAATTTCGTGGACCTGCACCGCTGGGTGCTGGCATTGCCAGAGTTCAGCGACGATCCGTCACGCGGCGGTGAGAAAGTGCTCGAGGCAATCCAGGCCGCCTGGATCGACGAAGCCGACTAAGCGTCACTTGCAGGTTAGGCAATCCCCCGGAACCCGCGTATAATTCGCGGGTTTAATTTTTCGTAACACTCATATTCTGGAGTTTTCCATGGCTGTTCAACGTACTTTCTCCATCATCAAGCCTGACGCTGTTGCCAAAAACGTCATCGGCAAGATCACCACTCGCTTCGAAGAAGCCGGCCTGAAAATCGTTGCCTCGAAAATGAAGCAACTGTCCAAAGCCGAAGCCGAAGGCTTCTACGCTGAGCACAGCGAGCGCGGCTTCTTCGGTGACCTGGTTGCCTTCATGACTTCCGGTCCCGTCGTTGTCCAGGTTCTGGAAGGCGAGAACGCCATCGCCAAGAACCGTGAGCTGATGGGCGCTACCAACCCTAAAGAAGCTGCTGCCGGCACCATCCGTGCTGACTTCGCCGAGTCGATCGACGCCAACGCCGTTCACGGTTCGGACTCCGAAGCTGCTGCTGCTCGCGAAATCGCTTACTTCTTCGCTGCTACCGAGGTAACCACTCGCTAAGCGAAAGCTTACGGGTGAGGGTGAATCCATGACGACATCTACTGGCAAAATCAACCTGTTGGGTCTGACCCAGCCGGAAATGGAACAATTCTTCGACTCTATCGGGGAGAAGCGCTTCCGTGCCGGCCAGGTGATGAAATGGATTCACCATTTTGGCGTGTCCGACTTTGCGGCCATGACCAACGTAGGCAAGGTCTTGCGCGAAAAGCTCGAGGCCGTTGCCGAGATTCGCCCGCCGGAAGTGATCAGTGAAGACATTTCCGCCGACGGCACCCGCAAATGGGTGATCCGCGTTGCCTCCGGCAGCTGCGTCGAGACCGTCTATATTCCAACCGACGACCGCGGCACCCTCTGCGTATCGTCGCAAGCCGGCTGTGCCCTGGACTGCAGCTTCTGCTCCACCGGCAAGCAAGGCTTCAACAGCAACCTTACCGCCGCCGAAGTGATCGGCCAGGTGTGGCTTGCCAACAAATCCTTCGGGACCGTTCCTGCCAAAGTCGACCGCGCGATTACCAACGTGGTCATGATGGGCATGGGCGAGCCCTTGCTGAACTTTGACAACGTCATTGCCGCCATGAAAATCATGATGGATGACCTTGGCTATGGCATTTCCAAGCGTCGTGTCACCTTGTCCACCTCGGGCGTGGTGCCGATGATCGACGAACTGGCCAAGCACATCGACGTGTCGCTGGCCCTGTCGCTGCACGCGCCGAACGACGAACTGCGCAACAAGCTGGTGCCGATCAACAAGAAGTACCCGCTGAAGATGCTGCTGGAATCGTGCATGGGCTACATGTCCACTTTGGGCGGCAAGCGCGTGCTCACCGTCGAGTACACCCTGCTCAAGGACGTCAACGACCAACCCGAGCATGCCGCGCAGATGATCGAACTGTTGCGCGATGTACCCTGCAAGATCAACCTGATCCCGTTCAACCCGTTCCCGCATTCGGGCTACGAGCGACCAAGCAACAACGCCATTCGTCGCTTCCAGGATCTGCTGCACCACGGTGGCTTCAACGTCACCACCCGTACCACGCGCGGCGACGACATCGACGCTGCCTGTGGCCAACTGGTCGGTCAGGTCAATGACCGTACCCGCCGCAGTGAGCGCTATATCGCTGTTCGCCAGCTTTCTGCGGACGTCGAACTGCCAGACAGCGCCGCCAGCCACTGACAGGTACCTTGCCCATGAGCCTGCGCGCCGCGTCGATCCTTGCGCTTTCGCTGCTGGCCGGCTGCGTGTCAGGCGGCGCGAGCGACCCCTTGGCCAGCCGCCAGGGCAGAGTGGAGGCGGGGCGGGCTTATGTACAGCTTGGCTTGGGTTATTTGCAACAAGGTTTGACCGAACAGGCCAAGGCGCCGCTGGGCAAGGCCCTGGCACTGGATGACCAGGATGTCGACGCGCACGCGGCACTGGCGGTAGTGTTTCAAGCCGAAGGTGAGCCGGCGCTGGCCGAAGCACACTTTCGCAAGGCCTTGCTGATAAGTCGCGGTGACACGCGAATTCGCAACAATTACGGCAGTTTCCTTTATGCTCAGGGGCGATTTGCCGAGGCCAAGCAGATGTTTCGCCTGGCCAGTGCCGATACCCTGTATCCTGAGCGCTCACGCGTGTACGAAAATCTGGGCCTGACCGCCCTGAAGCTCGAACGCCGCGATCAGGCGCACGCGTATCTGTTGAAAGCGTTACAACTCAACCAGCACCAACCAAAAGCGTTGCTGGAAATGGCTGAGTTGTTCTACGAAAACAGGCATTATGTGCCGGCCCGGGACTACTACGATCGTTTCAGCCAGTTGAGCGACCACGACGCCCGTAGCCTGCTGCTGGGCAGCCGCCTTGCCAGGGTGTTCGACGAGCAGGGCGCACTGGCCGAATTGGGCCAGCAATTACAACGACTTTATCCCGGTACGCCGGAATACCAGCAATACCTGTCGGAGCAACGATGAACGCCGCGCATCCCGAAGTAGCAGTAGCGCCTGGCCAGAACCCCGGTGAGCTTTTGCGCCTGGCCCGTGAGAAACGGGACTGGTCTCAAGCCGAGGTGGCCCGCAAGCTCAACCTCACTGTCAGTTCGTTGAACCATGTGGAAACCGGCGCCTTCGACAAGCTGCCCGGGCATACTTTCGCTCGTGGCTACATTCGTGCCTACGCCAAGTTGATGGACCTCGACCAGGCCGCCCTGGTAGATGCCTTCGACCGCTACACCGGTACCCACGCCAAAGGCAGCGACGTGCATTCGCTGGGCCGTATCGAAGAGCCTGTGCGGCTGTCGCACAACATCCTGCGCGGCGTCAGCCTGTTGTTGCTGGTGGCTGTTGTCGGTGGTGGCTTTTTCTGGTGGCAGGACCAGGGCAGCCTGCGGGGCAAGGAGCTGGCCAAGATTGCCCTGGAGCACGTCGAGGTCGAAAGCGCCGACGGCACGACACAGATTCACCCGCTCGATGAGCCTGAAGACCAGGCCGTTTCCGTTGGCCAGCAAGCTGAAAGTGCACCGCTGGCGCTGGAGCAAGGCGCTGCCGAGCAGCCTGCTGCCGCTGAACAGGCGCCGGTAAGCTCGGAGCCAGCCATTGCCGCAGCGCCTGCTCCGGCACAGCAAGCGCCTGCGCAACCCGCACCTGCTGCTTCGCCTGCTCCGGTTACGCCCCCGGTACAGGCCGCTGCTGCACCTGCACCGGCCGCCGCTGAGCCTGCCGCGGTGCCGACTGGCAGTGCCAAGGTCGCCATTCAGTTCACCGCCGATTGCTGGACCCAGGTCAGCGACGGCAACGGCAAGGTGCTGTTCAGCGCCATCAAGCGCAAGGGGGACAACCTCGAGCTGACCGGCAAGCCGCCTTTCTCGGTACGCCTGGGCTTTGCCCGGGGCGCCCAGGTCAGCTACAACGGCCAGGCCGTCGATGTTGCTCCGTTCACCAGTGGCGAGACTGCTCGCCTGAAGTTGGGACAGTAAGTCATGCACGGCGAATCTCCGATCAAGCGTCGCGAATCCCGCAAAATCTGGGTTGGCAATGTGCCGGTGGGCGGTGATGCGCCCATCGCGGTGCAGAGCATGACCAACACCGACACCAACGATGTCGCTGCCACCGTGGCGCAAATCCAGCGTCTGGTCGATGCCGGCGTGGACATCGTGCGGGTCTCGGTGCCGGACATGGACGCGGCCGAAGCTTTTGGCAAGATCAAGCAACTGGTCAGCGTGCCGCTGGTCGCCGACATCCATTTCGACTACAAGATCGCATTGCGCGTTGCCGAGCTGGGTGTTGATTGCCTGCGTATCAACCCGGGCAACATCGGCCGTGAAGACCGTGTGCGCGCCGTGGTCGATGCCGCCCGCGACCGCGGCATTCCGATTCGTATCGGGGTCAACGCCGGTTCGCTGGAAAAAGACCTGCAGAAGAAGTACGGCGAACCGACCCCGGCTGCGCTGGTCGAGTCGGCCCTGCGTCACGTCGAGCATCTCGACCGCCTGGATTTCCAGGACTTCAAGGTCAGCGTCAAGGCCTCGGACGTGTTCATGGCTGTCGAAGCCTACCGCCTGTTGGCCAAACAGATCGTACAGCCGCTGCATCTGGGCATCACTGAAGCCGGCGGCCTGCGCTCGGGGACGGTGAAGTCCGCCGTCGGCCTCGGTATGCTGCTGGCCGAAGGTATTGGCGATACCATCCGTATCTCGCTGGCGGCCGACCCGGTCGAAGAAGTGAAAGTCGGCTACGACATCCTCAAGTCGCTGCATCTGCGTTCGCGTGGCATCAACTTCATCGCCTGCCCGAGCTGCTCGCGGCAGAACTTCGATGTGGTCAAGACCATGAACGAGCTGGAAGGGCGTCTGGAAGACCTGCTGGTGCCGCTGGATGTGGCGGTGATTGGTTGCGTGGTCAACGGCCCGGGTGAAGCCAAGGAAGCCCATGTAGGGTTGACCGGCGGCACGCCGAACCTGATCTACATCGACGGCAAGCCTGCCCAGAAACTGACCAATGACAACCTGGTCGATGAGCTGGAAAAGCTCATCCGCCAGAAAGCGGCCGAAAAGGCCGAAGCCGACGCGGCGCTGATCGTCCGTGGCTGACACACCGAATTCGTAAGGACTTTTCGTGAGCAAATCGCTGCAAGCCATTCGTGGCATGAACGACATCCTGCCAGAACAGTCGCCGCTGTGGCGCTACTTCGAAGGCACCGTGGCCGGTCTGCTGGACACCTACGGGTACAGCCAGATCCGCACGCCGATCGTCGAGTTCACCGAGCTGTTCAAACGCTCGATCGGTGAAGTGACCGACATCGTCGAAAAAGAGATGTACACCTTCGAGGACCGCAACGGCGATTCGCTGACCCTGCGTCCTGAAGGCACCGCTGCCTGCGTGCGAGCGGTGCTCGAGCACGGCATCACCGGCAACGGTCAGGTGCAGAAGCTGTGGTACATCGGCCAGATGTTCCGCCACGAGCGCCCGCAGAAGGGCCGTTACCGTCAGTTCCACCAGATTGGCGTGGAAGTGTTCAACCTGGACGGCCCGGACATCGATGCCGAGCTGATCATGTTGACCTGGCGCCTGTGGGGCCTGCTGGGCATCCAGGACGCGGTCAAGCTCGAGCTCAACAGCCTGGGCACCAGTGAAGCCCGCGCACGCTACCGTGACGCGCTGGTCGAGTTCCTTTCGGCGCGTCTGGAGCAGTTGGACGAAGACAGCCAGCGTCGCCTGAAGAGCAACCCGCTGCGCATCCTCGACAGCAAGGACCAGAACACCCAGGCGGTGCTGGTCGGCGCGCCGAAGCTGGAAGACTATCTGGACGAAGAATCGCGCGTGCACTTCGAGGGCCTCAAGGCCCGCCTGGATGCCGCCGGTATTCCGTTCGTGATCAACACCAAGCTGGTACGTGGCCTGGACTATTACAGCAAGACCGTGTTCGAGTGGGTAACCGACAAGCTCGGCGCCCAGGGCACAGTGTGCGCGGGTGGCCGTTACGACGGCCTGGTCGAACAGATGGGTGGCAAGCCGACCACTGGCGTTGGTTTCGCCATGGGCATCGAGCGCCTGATCCTGCTGTTGGAAACCCTGGGCAAAGTGCCGGAGTCCATCAGCCGCCAGATCGACGTGTACCTGTGCGCCTTTGGCGAGCAGGCGGAGCTGGCCGGCCTGCGCCTGTCCGAAGGCCTGCGCGACCGCTTGCCGGGCCTGCGCCTGGCCGTCAACGCCGGTGGTGGCAGCTTCAAGAGCCAGTTCAAGAAAGCCGACAAGAGCGGTGCACTGTTCGCCCTGATCCTCGGCGACGACGAGCTGGCCAAGCAAGAAATCGGCTTGAAGCCCCTGCGCGGCCAGGGCGAACAACAGAACATTGCCTGGGATGCTCTTGCAGAGCACCTGGAAACCGCGATCGTGCAGGCGTAACGCGGTTCAACAAGCGAATAGGCGAAAAGGAGTATTGGGGTGTCGAGTACCGATGATGATGACCTGGCAGGGATCAAGGACTGGTGGAGCCGCAACGGCAAGCCGCTGCTGACCGGCGCATTGCTGGCTGGCGTGGTGGTGTTGGGCTGGAATACCTGGCACAAGTACCAGAACAACCAGTCGCAAGGTGCCTCGCAGTTGTATCAGGCGTTGATTGAAACCAGCCTGACACCGACCGGCCAGCCGGACACCACCAAGGTCGCGGAGCTGGCCGGCAAGCTCAAGAGCGAGTTTGGCGGCACCGCTTACGCCCAGTACGGCAGCCTGTTCGTGGCCAAGGTCGCGGTCGACAGCGGCAAGCTCGATGACGCCGCAGCGGAGCTGAAAAGCGTGCTGGACAATCCGGCCGACGTCACCCTGGGCGAGATTTCGCGTCAGCGTCTGGCGCGCGTACTGGCAGCCCAGAACAAGGCCGAAGATGCCCTGAAGCTGCTCGACGGCGACGCCGACAAAGCTTTTCTGGCCAGCCGTGAAGAGTTGAAGGGTGACCTGCTGGTTCAGCTGGGTCGCGCCGACGACGCACACAGCGCTTACGAAAAAGCCAAGGCCGCGCTGTCCGATGACGCGGCGGTCGGTGGCTTGCAATTGAAGCTGGATGACCTGGCTAAAGGGGACGCGTAAGTGATCGGTTGGAAACATGCAGCAGTGCTGACCCTGGCCGTACTGGCCGCGGGTTGCAGCAGCAACAGCAAGAAGGAACTGCCCCCGGCCGAGCTGACCAAGTTCACCGAGGAAGTGGTGCTGAAGAAGCAGTGGAGCCGTTCGATCGGTGACGGCCAGGGTGAAACCTACAACACCCTGGTCCCGGCCATCGAGAACGACCGCATCTACGCTTCCGACGTCAACGGCGAAGTCTATGCCCTTGATCGCATCACCGGTGACGTGGTGTGGAAGAAGGACCTGGAGCTGAAGGTTTCCGGCGCAGTTGGCGTGGGCTACGGCCTGGTCATGCTCGGTACCCTCAAGGGTGAAGTCATTGCCCTGGACTCCAGCACCGGTGAGGAGCGTTGGCGCTCGCGCGTGACCAGCGAAGTGCTGGCCCCGCCTGCCAACAACGGTGACGTGGTGGTGGTACAGACCCAGGACGACCGCCTGATTGGCCTGGATGCCGCCACTGGCGACCGCCGTTGGATCTACGAGAACTCCCCGGCCGTGCTGACGCTGCGTGGCACCGGTGCGCCAATCGCCACCAACCGCCTGGCAGTTGCCGGCCTGTCTACCGGCAAGGTTGTAGCGGTGGACATCAACAATGGTGTGCCGGTGTGGGAAAGCCGCGTGGCCATCCCGCAGGGCCGTTCCGAGCTGGACCGTGTGGTCGACATTGACGGCGGCCTGCTGCTGTCCGGTGGTATCTTGTACGTCAGCACTTACCAGGGGCGCGTTGCTGGCCTGGACCTGGAAAGCGGCCGCGAGCTGTGGCAGCGCGATGCCTCCAGCTACGTGGGTGTCGCCCAGGGCTTCGGTAACGTCTATGTGAGCGAGGCTTCTGGCTCGGTCGAGGGTATCGATGAGCGTTCTTCCAGTGCCCTGTGGACCAACGACTCGATGGCGCGTCGCCAACTGACCGCGCCTGAAGTGTTCTCCAGCTACGTAGCGGTAGGGGACTTCGAAGGTTACCTGCACTTGCTCAGCCAGGTCGATGGCCGTTTCGTCGGCCGTGAGCGCATCGACAGCGATGGCCTGCGCGCCCGCCCGCTTGTGGTCGGCGACACCATCTATGTCTTTGGCAACAGCGGCAAGCTCGAGGCACTGACCATCCGCTGAAGCTATGCTTGAAGCCTTGACCGGCTTCAAGTCGCGGCGTACGCGCCGCCCGTACTCCGGCCGCTGCCTTGCAGCGGCCTTTGCATTTTCAAGAATTCGAGAGTGGAGAGCCGATGGTTCCCGTAATTGCCCTGGTGGGCCGCCCGAACGTCGGCAAATCCACCATGTTCAACCGCCTGACCAAGACCCGCGATGCCATCGTCGGTGACCTGTCGGGCCTGACCCGTGACCGCCAGTATGGTGATGCCAGCTGGCAGGGTCGCTCCTTCATCCTGATCGACACCGGTGGTATCACCGGTGACGAAGTGGGCATGGACGAGAAAATGGCCGAGCAGTCGCTCATGGCCATCGAAGAAGCCGACTACGTGCTGTTCCTGGTTGATGCCCGTGCGGGCATGACCGCAGCCGACCAGATGATCGCCGAGCACCTGCGCAAGCGGAACAAGTCGGCGATCCTGGTTGCCAACAAGATCGACAACATCGACCCCGACGTTGCCCGCGCCGAATTCTCGCCAATGGGCATGGGTAACGCCATCCCGGTGGCGGGCTCCCAGGGCCGTGGTATCAGTGCCCTGATGGAAGCCGTGCTCGGCCACTTGCCGCGCGATGCCGAAGAGGAAGCCCTCGACCAGGACGTCGCTGAAGGTGAGGAAGCCGTGCGCATTCCTGGCCCAAGCGAGAAGGATGGCATCAAGATCGCCATCATCGGTCGCCCGAACGTTGGCAAGTCGACGCTGGTCAACCGCATGCTCGGCGAAGAGCGTGTGGTGGTCTACGACGAGCCAGGCACCACCCGTGACAGTATCTACATCCCGTTCGAGCGCGATGGCGAGAAGTACACCTTCATCGACACCGCCGGGGTGCGCAAGCGGGGCAAGATCCACGAGGAAGTCGAGAAGTTCTCGGTAGTGAAGACGCTGCAGGCGATCAAGGACGCCAACGTCGTCATCTTCGTCATGGATGCCCGCGAAGGTGTGGTCGACCATGACCTGAACCTGCTGGGCTTCGCCCTTGAAGCCGGTCGCGCCATCGTCATTGCCCTGAACAAGTGGGATGGCATGGAGCCAGGTGAGCGTGCCTACGTGAAGACCGAGCTGGAGCGCCGGCTGTTCTTCGTCGACTTTGCCGACATCCACTTCATTTCCGCGCTGCATGGCACGGGCGTGGGCAACTTGTACAAGTCGGTACAGGCTGCGTTCACGTCCGCGGTTACCCGTTGGCCAACCAGCCGCCTGACGCAAATCCTCGAAGATGCCGTGAGTGAGCACCAGCCGCCGATGGTCAATGGTCGCCGCATCAAGCTGCGCTATGCCCACCTCGGCGGTGCCAACCCGCCGCTGATCGTGATCCACGGCAACCAGACCGACAGCATTCCCAAGTCGTACTCGCGTTACCTGGAAAACACCTATCGTCGGGTGCTCAAGCTGGTCGGTACGCCGATCCGTATCGAGTACAAGGGGGGTGAGAACCCGTACGAGGGCAAGAAGAACACCCTTACCGATCGCCAGGTCAACAAGAAGCGCCGCCTGATGTCGCACCACAAGAAGGCCGAGAAGAAGCGTCGCGACAAACGTTAAGTAGCGCCATGTGGGGGCGGGCAAGGTCGCCCCCACAGACGCCCCTTGATCCAGAGCAATCCCCCTATTGTTTCAACCTTTTTCCTGACCGCTTGATCCGCTATGCTCGGACTCCACCCCGTGCCGGATATACCCCAGGAAAGAGGGCTCCATGATCCGCAGCAAACTGCCGAATGTCGGCACGACCATCTTCACCACCATGTCCCAGCTCGCCGTGCAGGCTGGCGCGCTCAACCTGTCCCAGGGTTTTCCTGACTTCAATGGCCCGCAGGCCCTGCTCGATGCAGTGGGCCGGCACGTGGCTGCCGGGCATAACCAGTATTCGCCGATGACCGGCCTGCCGGCCTTGCGCCAGCAGGTAGCGGCCAAGGTCGAGCGGCTGTATGGGGCCAGGGTGGATGCCGATCAGGAAGTGACTATCACCCCCGGCGCCACCGAGGCTATTTTCTGTGCCATCCAGGCGGTGGTACATGCCGGTGACGAAGTGATCGTCTTCGATCCCTGCTACGACAGTTACGAGCCGTCGGTGGAGCTGGCCGGTGGCCGCTGTGTTCATGTGCAGCTGAGCGACGGTACCTTCCGTATCGACTGGCAGAAATTCAGCGATGCCTTGAGCCCGCGCACGCGCATGGTCATCCTCAACTCGCCACACAACCCCAGCGGCGCGCTGATCACTCGCGAAGACCTCGACCAGCTGGCCGCGCTTATTGCCGACCGCGATATCTACCTGGTCAGCGATGAAGTGTACGAGCACCTGGTCTACGACGGCGTACGCCACGCCAGCGTGCTGGCCCATGAGCAGTTGTACTCGCGTGCCTTCGTGGTCAGTTCGTTCGGCAAGACGTACCACGTTACCGGCTGGAAGACCGGGTACGTGATTGCACCGCCTGCCTTGAGCGCCGAGCTGCGCAAAGTGCACCAGTACGTCAACTTCTGTGGCGTGACGCCGCTGCAGTGTGCCTTGGCCGATTTCATGGCCGAGCACCCCGAGCATATTGATGAGTTGCCGGCCTTTTACCAGGCCAAGCGCGACCTGTTCTGCGGTTTGCTGGGAGGCTCGCGTTTCAACTTTACCCGCACGACGGGCACTTATTTCCAACTGGTGGACTATTCGCAAATCCGCCCGGACCTGAACGACGTCGACATGTCGCTGTGGCTGACGCGTGAGCACGGCGTGGCGACCATCCCGGTATCGGTGTTCTACCAGCAACCCATCCCCGAGCAACGCCTGGTGCGCCTGTGCTTTGCCAAACGAGAGGAGACGCTGCGTCAGGCAGCGGAAAGACTATGCGCGATCTGAGTACACTGCCGAACCTGAAAGTCGCCCTGGTGCAAACCACCCTGGCCTGGCATGACCGCGAGGCCAACTACGCGCACTTCGAGGTGCTGCTGGAGCAGGTGGGCGAGGTGGACCTGGTGATCCTGCCGGAAATGTTCACCACCGGCTTTTCGATGCAGTCGGAAAGCCTGTGCGAGCAGGAGAACGGTCCGACCTATAAATGGTTGAAAGCCCAGGCGAAGAAGCACAATGCGGTGATTACCGGCAGTGTGATCATCCAGGCGGCCGATGGCAGCCACCGCAACCGCCTGTTGTGGGCACGGCCGGACGGCGAGATTCTGCACTACGACAAACGCCACCTGTTCCGCATGGCCGGTGAGCACAAACATTACACCCCAGGCGAGCGGCAGGTGCAGTTCGAGGTCAAGGGCTGGCGGATTCGCCCGCTGATCTGCTACGACCTGCGCTTCCCGGTGTGGAGCCGCGACGCCCAGGACACTGACCTGCTGCTGTATACCGCCAACTGGCCGGCCGCGCGCCGCCAGCACTGGAACCGTCTGCTGCCGGCGCGGGGCATCGAAAACCTGTGCTATGTGGCGGCGGTGAACCGGGTGGGCACGGACGGTAAAGGCTTTGCTTATTCTGGTGACAGCCAGGTGCTGGATTTCCAGGGTGAGAGCCTGCTCAGTGCCGGGGAGGCGGACGGGGTGTTTACTGCAGTGCTGAGCGCGTCGGAACTGGCGGCGTACCGGGCCAAGTTCCCGGCCAACCTGGATGCCGATACCTTCGAGCTGCACTGACAGCAGCGCCGGCTTCTTCGCGGGCCTGCCCGCGAAAGGGCCTGGTGGCCAATCTCCCTGGCCCTTCACCGTTGCCGCCGCCACCGTATTCGCGGGTAAACCCGCTCCT